>JASHUJ010000048.1 GCA_030040035.1 Thermoplasmata archaeon | reverse complement strand
TCGAAGTTCTTCCCGCCCCAGGTCTACGTCGGCGAGGACGGCGTGATCCGGCTCGTCTCGAACGACCTCTCCTACTGGAAGGCGCCCGCGTCGGCCCGTCACGATCTCCTGGTGCTCGGGGGCGACTACCAGGGCATCAGCCCCGAGGGGCAGTACGAGATCACCGAGCGGGTGCTCGACTACTGCCACCAGCTCGGCGTGCGGGAAGTGTTCACGCTCGCCGGCTTTGCCCAGGGCCGGGTCGTCGAGACGCCCCGCGTCCTCGGCGCGGCGACCAACGCGGCGCGCGTGGAGTCGCTCTCGAAGTCGGGCGTCGTCTTCTCGCGGAACGACCCGGGGGGCGGGCTCATCGGCGCGAGCGGCCTCTTCCTCGGGCTCGGCCGGCTCTTCGGCATGGAGGGCGCGTGCCTCATGGGCGAGACGAGCGGCTACTTCGTCGATCCGCGGAGCGCGGAAGCCGTGCTGAAGGTGCTGGGCAAGGTCCTCGATCTCAAGGTCGACCTCGCCGCCCTCGAGGCGAAGGCGAAGGAGATCGACCGGATCGCGCAGAAGATCCACGAGGCCGAGCAGCGGACGAGCGAGCCCTCCCCGACGCCGGGCGCCGCGCCGCGCGAGGACCTCGGCTACATCGGCTGAGCCGGCGGTCCGCGGGACGTCCATGCCCGGCGGACCGAACCCGCCGGCCGCCGACGACGCGGAGCGGACCGATCGGATCCTCGCGGAGCTCCGGCGCTTCGCGGACGATCGAGGGTTCGTGCCGTTCGTCCGGTTCATGGAGGTCGCCCTCTACGGGGAAGGGGTGGGATACTACCTGCGATCGGCGAGCCCCCTCGGACCGGCCGGGGACTTCTACACCGCGGCCCACGTCCACCCGCTGTTCGGTCGTACGATCGCCCACCGCCTCCTCGGGATCCGGCGCGCGCTCGGAACCGAGCGGCCGTTCGATCTCCTCGAGGTCGGCGTGGGCGACGGTCGGCTCGCCGCCGCGATCCTCGAGGCGCTCGCCGCGGCCCCGGGCGGGACGGCCGGGATCACGTACCACCTGCTCGACGTGTCGGTAGCGCGGACCGACGAGGCGTGGGACCGCGCGGCGCCGGCGGCCCGGGCCGCCGGGATCCCGCTCGTCCGCGAGAGCGCGGTCGGAGAGCGGGGCCCGTTCGAGGGCGTCGTGCTCGCGAACGAGCTGCTCGACGCCTTGCCGGCGCGCCGGCTCCGCTGGACCGGGTCGGGCTGGAGCGAGCTCGGGCTCCGGATCGACGACGGCCGACTCGAGCCCGCCGAGGCCCGGATACCGGAACCCGAACTATCGATCCCGCTGCCCCGGACGCTCGAGCCCGGGACGGTCGTGGAGATATCGCCGGACGCCGAGGCGTGGATCCGGTCCGTCGCGGACCATCTCGTGCGCGGGTCGTTGATCGTGCTCGACTACGGGCTCGAAGAGCCGGAGCTCGTCCGGGCCCACCCGTCGGGCACCCTCGCCAGCGTGCGGCGCCATCGGTCCGACGAGGAGTACTGGCGCGACCCGGGGGCCAGCGACCTCTCCGTGTTCGTGAACTTTACGCGAGTTCGCTCGGCCGCGCGGGGAGGGGGACTCGCGGAACTCGCCTACGGATCCCAGGCCGAGGCCCTCGGCGCCTGGGGCTTCCCGAACCTCCTCGAGCGGGCGCTGCGGGACGCTCGTTCTCCCGAGGAGGAGGTCCGCACGCGACTCGCCGCGAAGAACCTCCTCTTCGGCTTCGAGCGCTTCCGCGTGCTCGAGCTGGCGGCCCCCGCGAGCGCCGCGCGCCTCGCGACGCTCAGGTGGCCGGCCGCGTAGGATGCGTCTCGATCGGCTCGGCGATCCTCGCCTCCACGAGCAGCTTCGCCTGCTCGGGTGGCAGGGTGACGACGTCGTCCGCTCGGAGGTCGATCGTTTCCGTACCGACCTCGATGGGACGCTGGTCCTTCAGGATCCGCACGTACGTGAACGCCGGGGGCGAGGGCGATCGGGCCGACGGGACGATGGGGGGCGCCTCGGGCGGAGGCTTAGCCGGATTCGCGGCTGGGGCCGCAACGGGGACGTTGGCCACCCGACCGGCGACCGGGGCGGACGGCGGATGGCCCGGTTCGAGGTACGAGGCCACCGACCGACGGTGCTCGAGCAGAGTGCCCAGCAACTGATCGAAGATCGACCGCTCTTCGGGCAGGGAGTTCGGGAGATCGCGGGCGCCGCCGATGCTCGCCTGGAAGGCCGCGGTGAGCACCTTCTGCACCCGACCTTCCACGATGTCCCGGGCGAGGGCGCTCGCGCGCTGGTACGTCTGGCGGGAGATCTCGCCCTTCCGACCGGACGGATTCTCCCGGAGGTCCGTCTCGTACGATCGCTTGAGCTCGGCGAGGTACGATTGAGTGCTCGGGTAGAAGTCGTGGGGGAGCTTCGCGAGCCCTCGGACGGCCGCCTCGTTCCGCCGCCATTCGAGGAGCAGCGTGAAGTGATCGGGCATCGGAACCCCGGAGGGGGCGTGCGACAGCCGAAGGACTATAGGAGGTAGTCGGTCTCCGACCGTGCGCCGGCGTCCGTCCGGCCCCCGGGAATCGAGGCGCGTCGATGCGATCGGGCCGGTCCGCCGAGGCACTGCTCGACGAGTTCCTCGAGCTCTGGGCGCGATTGATCTCGGAGAGCCGGCGCCCGGGCACGGTGGTCGTCGTCGAGGGAGAGCGGGACCGACGATCCCTCCGCCGCCTCGGCCTCGGCGGGTCCGTCGTGCTCGTGCATCGCGGGGACTCGCTCGCCGCCGTCGCGCACCGCCTGACCCAGCACAGCGAGCGCGTGATCACGCTCACCGACTGGGACCGCGAGGGGGGGCGACTCGCCCACCGGTTGAAGGAGTTCCTGGAGGCCGAATCGCTCTCGTTCGACCTCGACTACCGCCGGCGGCTCGCGCGCATCCTGCGGGGAGAGCTGGTGCACGTCGAGGGGCTGTACGGGTGGGCCCGGCGGTTGGCCGAGGCGCGAGGGGCCCCGCTGGACCACTTCCTTCCCGACGCGGCGGACGGGGACGACGATCTCGCTACGGGATGACCTTGGTCTGGGTACGTCGGGTCGGGCGACGGTTGCGCGCCCGGGACGGTCGGAACCGTTCGGCGCCCTTCCCTTTCCATCGGAGTCCGCGACCTTCGGTCCCGGCGCTGGTCAGCCCGCGGTACACTCGGCCCTGCTGGTTCGGGGCCGCGATCCAGGAGATCTTGGGATCCGCGAGGATCTCGGGGGCGTAGGGATCCACGAGGATCACCTCGTAGAACTTCTGCTTCCCGTCCTCACCGAGCCAGTACGAGTTCAGCACCTCGAGGTTCGGGTAGTGCTTCTGCGCCCGCTCCTCCGCGATGCGCCGGAGGCTCTTCGCGAGGACCATCTGGAGGATCCCCTTGTGCTTGGGTCGCCGCCCCGCGATGATCGCGCGCTTGCGCTGGCTCCCCCGACGAACGCGAACCCGCACGACCACGAAGCCGCCCTTGGCGCGGTAGCCGACGGCCCGCGCTCGATCCAGCCGGGTCGGGCCCTCGAGCCGGGTCACCGTGTGCTCTCGGCGCCACTCGAGCAGCCGCTCGTGACGGAGCGCGGCGCCCTCATCGCCCTGCGTCTGGCGGAAGGAGCGCGCCATGTAGCGGTAGGCGGACGTCGGCATGGAACGCGGCGCGGGGGACCCGGGTTCGGATTATAAAGCCACCTGTTGCGGGGCCGGCCGACGGAGCTCGGAGCGTACTCGCTCGCCGGCGGCGGAAGTCCCGCGGGGGCGTCGCCGCCCTTCCGCCGGCGCCCGGGTTATGTAGCGAAGGTCGGTGCACGAGGCGTGTCGGCTTTCTCGGGCCGGGAACAACGCCCGGGCGTCACCTTCCGACATCTCGCGGTCCCCGACGAATTCCGGGCGGTCGAAGAGGTCCAACGCGATGCCTGGGGGATGGGGACCGAGCCCCCGGTTCCGGCCGCGATCCTGCGCGCCTTCGAGGACAACGGAGGGCTGATGCTGGGCGCCTTCGCGGGCGACCGGTTGCTCGGCTTCACGATGGGCTTCCTCGGGCGCGAGGACTCGGCCACGTTCCACTACTCGCACATGACCGCCGTGCGTCGGGCCGAGCAGCGCCGTCGGTTGGGGTACGAACTGAAGCTGTACCAGCGAGACGAGGTCCTCCGACAGGGCCTCGACGAGGTCCGGTGGACCTACGACCCGCTGCAATGCAAGAACGCGAGCCTGAACGTCCATCGCCTCGGCGGGCGGCCCGTCCGCTACCTGCCCCGCTACTACGGGGTGATGGCCGACGCGATCAACGCGGGACTCGAGACCGACCGGTTTCTCCTCGTCTGGTCGTTGAACAGCGAGCGCGTGCGCGACCGGCTTTCGAGGCCACCGGACGAGCCGGACTCGCTCGCCGTCCGCGTGCGGGATGCCCGATCGCTGCTCGAGACGTCGATCCGCCCGAACGGCGTCCGGGCCCCCAGCGGTCGCGTCGCGGCCGAGGGCCCGGCGGTGAGCATCGAGATCCCGAGCGATCTTGGACGGGTACGCTCCGCCGATCCGGCGGCGGCCCGCACCTGGCGCGAGGCGACCCGCGAGGCGTTCCAGGACGCGCTGCGAGCCGGGTACCTCGTCGACGACGTCGTACGGACGGCGATCGAGGGGGAGGAGAGATGCTTCTATCTGCTCCGGGCCGGGGAGGGCCCCCATGCGGCTTAGTTCGGCCCGCCTCGACGAGATCGCGCTCGACCTCGTCGAGCCGTTCGAAACGAGCTTCGGCGTCGAGAAACGGCGACGGTTCCTGTTGCTACGGCTCGAGTCCCGGGACGGGTTGGTCGGGTACGGGGAGTGCGTCGCGTCGACCGACCCGCTCTACTCGAGCGAGTCGAACCTCTCCGCGCGCGACATGCTCGCGCGCCACTTCCTCCCCGGGATCCTGGGCGCCTCCGACCTGTCGCCCGAGAAGTTCCGGGCGACCGTCGCCCGGTTCCGCGGCAACTCGATGTCGAAGGCCGCGGTCGAGACGGCGCTGGTCGACCTGGCCGCGAAGGAGCGGGGGGTCTCGGTCGCCCGATTCCTCGGCGCGTCCCGCGCGCGGATTCCGGTCGGGGTCTCGGTCGGCATCCAGCCGAGCGTGGCCGCGCTCGTCCGTCGCGTCGGGGAGTACCTCGAGGACGGGTACGCGCGGGTCAAGCTCAAGGTGAAACCGGGGTGGGACGATGGGCCCGTCGGCGCGGTCCGCCGCGCCTATCCCGACCTCGATCTCTGGGTCGACGCCAACCAGGCGTATCCGCCCTCGGCAGTCGGGGCGATCCGGTCGTGGGCCGAGCGGCACCGGGTCGCCCAGGTCGAACAACCGTTCCCGGAGCGCGCCATCCGGGCCCACGCGAAGCTCGCCCGGGGCGCCCCGTTCCGGGTGTGCCTCGACGAATCGATCGTCGACCCCGAATCGCTCGAGGATGCGCTCGACGCGGGCGCGGTCACGAGCGTGAACGTCAAGGTCGGGCGGGTCGGGGGGCTGCTCACCGGGCGGTCCCTCGCCGTCCGGGCCGCCCGCTCCGGCGTGCCGGCCTGGGTCGGGGGCATGCTCGAGAGCGGCATCGGACGCGCGCACAATGTCGCGCTCGCGGCCCGTCCGGAGATGACGTTGCCCGGGGATCTCTCGGCGAGCGACCGGTACTACCGCCAGGACCTGATCGAGCGACCGTTCCTGCTCGGACCGGGCAGCACGCTCGAGGTCCCGAAGGGTCCGGGGATCGGGGTCGAGGTCTCCGAGCGAGCGATCCGTCGCTACCGGCGATCGACGAAGACCTTCCGCCCCGCCCGGTAGTTGCCGGTCGGAGCTAGGGCTTCTCGGGCGAGGCCGTCGTCCAGGGCAGGTGGGACTCGGGCGGGCGGACGATCTTCGCCGTGGCGTGGCTCTCCGTGTGCACGACCCGTTCGAGATGGCTCTGGATCTCGCGGACGAGCCGGTCCATCCGGGGTCGATCCGCCGGCGGGACGTCCCGGGGCTGTTCCCACACCAGCGCGGCGCCGCCGCTCGTGGGATAGAGCCGGAACTCGAGGGCGCCGGCCGCCGGAGGGACCGCGGGGTTCATGCGCTCGAGACGGCCGCGGACCCGGCTCTCGAGCGGCTCGGTCGACTCGCTCCGCTCGACCGTGTACCCGAGCGTCCCCAGGTAGTCCGCCACATAGCCGGCGAAGCGTTCCCGTCCGATGCCCCGCGCCCGGAGCCAATCACCGTTTCCCTCGACCACGCGATTCACCTCGGTCCAAGGCCCGCTCGGTGCTCTTCAGGAGCCCGAGGAGCATCCGGTGCTCCGCCTCGGTCGGCGTCGCCCGGCCGAGCACGCGACGAACCAGGAGGATTAAACCCCGTCGTTTGTGCGCCGGATACCCCGTGCGCTCGGCTAGCACGGCGAGGCGGGCGAGCAGGAGCTCTTTCTCGGGCCCGTTCAGCTCGAGGACCTCGGGCGCCGGGGTCGTCTCGGGATCCTCGGGGCCGCGCGCGCGGTGCACCGCGTAGAGGACGATCGCGGCCGCGTGGGAGAGGTTGAGCGTCGGGGCGTCCCGGCGGGCCGGGATGTGCACGATCAGGTCGCAGCGCGCGAGCTCCTCGCGGGAGAGCCCGTTGTCCTCCGGTCCGAAGACGAGCGCGAGACGGCCTTCGAGGGAGCGCACGAGCTCGCCCAGCCGCTCGGGGCTCATCGAGCGGCGGAGATACGCGTTCGAGCGCCCGGTCGAAACATCGGTCGTCCCGACCACGAGATCGGCGCCCGCGACCGCCGCCGCGAACGTCCGCTTCCGCGCGGCCCCCGCGAGGAGCGGCAGGCCGCCCATCGCCCGCCGCCGCGCGGTCGGTCCGATCCGGGCCCGGGGAGCGACGAGGATCAGGCGGTCGGCCCCGAAGTTGCGGGCGACCCGCGCGACCGCGCCGACGTTGCCGTCCTCCTTCGGTCGGACCAGGACGACGTAGATCCGCGCGGTCACCCGGCGGACCCCTCCTCGAAGAGCCGGCGGACGAGCCAGTTCGGATCGAACGGGAGGAGGTCGCCGTAGCGCTGGCCGACCCCGACGAAGAGGATCGGCTTCTTCGTCACGAACGTGGCGCTCAGCGCGGCCCCGCCCTTCGCGTCCGCGTCCAATTTCGTGAGGATGAGGCCGCTGATCCCGATCGCGGCGTCGAACAGCCTCGCCTGCTCGACGACGTCGTTCCCGCTCAACGCGTCTCCCACGAAGATGGTCAGGGCCGGATCGACGACGCGACGGATCTTCTTCGCCTCCTCGATCAGGTTCTCGTTCGTGTGCTGACGGCCCGCGGTGTCGACCAGCACCGCATCGAGGTGGCGCGCCTTCGCGTGCTGGACGGCGTCGAACGCCACCGCCGCGGGGTCGCTCCCCTCCTGCTGGCGTACGACCCGGACCCCGAGTCGCTCGCCGTGGACGAGGAGCTGCTCGATCGCCCCCGCGCGGAACGTGTCGCCCGCCGCGATGACGCTCGTCAACTTCCGCTGGGCCAGCCATCCGGCGATCTTGGCGATCGTGGTCGTCTTGCCGGTCCCGTTCACCCCGACGAACAGGATCACGTACGGCTTGGTCGGGTACGAACGGATCGTCGCGGCGAGGTCGATCGGCGGCCGGGCGAGGATCGCCTGCACCGAGTGCTCGAGCGACGTCTTGATCGCGGACTCGGCGTCGGCCCCGATCCGGAGCTTGCGGCCGGCGAGCTCCTTGCGGAGGTCCCGGCGGATCCGTTCGATCACCGGCAGCGCCACGTCGGACTGCAACAGCGCGATCTCGAGGTCGTCCAGCACGTCGTCGACGGTCTCCTCCTTGAGGCGCCGCCCGAGCAGGCCGTCCGTGAACGGCGCATCGTCCGACGCCGCGGACGGTCCGGCCGGCGCGGGTCGCCTCTTCTCCTCCCGCTCCTCCGTCCTCGGAGCGGTCGATGGGGCGGACGGCGGGGGCCCCGCGACCGGCGCCTCCTCGGCCGGAGCCGACCGACGAAGCCGAGCCTTAATTGCCGCCCACATTCGCGCCCGCGCCGCCCGAACGAGTGATCGCGTCGATCCGGCGCGAGATCGTCTGGATCCGGTCGTCGAGCCCGTTGATCTGGCCTTCCATCTCGCGCACGGCCTGATCGATCCGCTTCACGCGCTCCGCGAGCAGTTCGACCACTTTCGGCCGCTCCATCTCCACGATCACCCCGGAGCCGATGCCGATCAGGACGGGCGAACGGAGGTCGACCGATCCCCGGACGAAGGTCTCGCCGCCGAGCGGCAGCAGGAGCTCGGTCCCGGCGGGTGCCCGGTCGATCCCCTCCAGGCTCTCGCGGGCCCGCACGTGATCCTGACGCGAGGCCGAGAGGATCTGGTGCTGCTGGAGGAGGGCGTTCAACTGGTTGCGGTACGCTTCGAGGCGCAGGAGATCCTCCTGGACCCGGGCCTCGAGGTCCCCCTCGGACGGAGCGCGGTTCGTCGCCATCGGATGCGCTCCGTCGACCCGAGGGATGTCTTAACGCTCTCGGCGGGAACGCTGGCGCGCTCGGGGGCCGGTCGCTAGGGACCCGGGACTTCGGTCACGGCGACGATCCGGATCTGGTGACGCTTCACGTGGTGACAACCGCCGATCTCGCTGAGCGCCCAGTGACGGGCGGTCTCCGCGTCCTCGGCCTCGTGCTGTTTCGTGAACGGTTGCCAGTACCCGCGGCGGGCGTTGAACTCGCCCTCGACCTTCCAGATCGGCATGCCCATGAAGCCCCGGACTTCCGCGGCCACTGGGCTCGGCTATTTTACGATGCCGGCGAGAAAACCGTCGGTCGGTCCGGCGCGATCGCGAACCGTTCGATTCGACGGCGGACTCCCGAGCGGCACTCCATCGACCCAGCGCGACGATCGAGTTCGGTCTCGCTCCCTGCCCTGCGGACCGCCCGCCCATCCGAACCCCCGGGGGCCGGGTGGAGCCCGACCGGGGGTGTCCCCTATCGCGACTCCGGCGAGGGTCGGCCACCGAGCCGCCCGATCAGCTGATCCGCCGTCCGCTCTGCCAGCGCGAGGATCGACATCATCGGATTCACGCCCGGCGCGGAAGGGAGCAGGCTCCCGTCCCCGATCCAGAGTCCCTCGACCCCGTGCACCTCCCCGGTGGGACGGGCGGTCGAGGTCCGGGGATCCGGGCCCGCGCGGGCGGATCCCATCGGATGCGCGGAGAACAGTGCGAGGGCATTCTCCTGGATGCCGCGCGATTCCGTCTCGGCGAGCCACCGATCGAGCTCCGAGGGAGCCACGGGCCGGGTCCCGTCGCCCGCTTCGATCGCCGGGGTGTGGAGCGACGTCAGCCGCGTGGCACCGGCCGCGACCATGATCCGCGCGGCCTCGCGCATCCCGCGGACGAGGTTGGCCCGATCGGGCGGGGTCAGCACGTAGTCGATGATCGGACGCCCGTCCGGATCCGATCGGACCCTCCCCTCGCCCGAGTCTCGCACGAGCGCGATCGGGGTCGCGACCCGCTCCAGCCGCTCCATCCGTCGCCGGTACGTGGCGGCGCCGTCCCAGGGGAGGGCCACGGCGGCGAGCCCGGGGTGCGTCGGGGCGACCTCGATCCAGGGGCCGTGGGCTCCCGCGTCGGTCGACTGGAATCGGTAGACCCGGATCGTTTGGTGCGGACCGTCCCACGTCCGGATGGGCTGCGGGAACTCGGCAGCGATCGCGACGGTCGGATCGAGCCGCAAGCCCCGGCCCACCCCCTCGAAGCGAACCCCGGAACGGAGGAGGAGGGCCGGCGTTTGGAGCGCCCCCGCGGCCACGACGACGGTCGCGCATCGGACGTGGAGGTCGCGCGCCCCTTCGGCTCCCTCGACGCGGGCGAGGACGCCCCGAACGTGTCCCCCCTCGACCTCGATCGACACGGCCCGGGTGCTCGGACAGAGTCGAGCTCCGTGATGGAGCGCGTCCGCGAGATACGTCGTCAGCGCGGACTGGCGAGCCCCGTACGGGCAACCGAACGTGCAGAATCCGCAGCGGGACCGACACCCGACCGCGTTCCGGGGGATGATCGCCCAGTCGGTTCCCTCGCGGTACCCGAGCGCCCGGCAGCCGCGGCGGAGCGTCTCGTTCGAGGGGTTGACGTCGCTCTCGGCGGTGGAGACGTGCAGACGGTCGACCGCGCGGGCATAGCATCGGTCGAATTCGGGCCCGTCGACCCCCGCCATCCCGCCGGAACCGGCCCACTCTCGGCGGGCCTCGGCGCGCGGCGGGAGGCACGTCATCCAATTGATGGCGGTCCCGCCGCCGACCGTGCTGCCCGCGAGGATCGCGATCGAGTGATCCGAGTTGGTGACGGTCGCCCCGCCCAGGAAAAGCTGGTCGAGCGCCGCCCCCTCCTGGCGGGGATAGGCCTGGCGAGGGACCCAGGGCCCGGCTTCCAAGATGATCGTCCGGTACCCGACCACGGCCAAGCGCGCGGCGATCACCGCTCCCCCCGCCCCGGAGCCGATCACGCAGACGTCCGCGGTGATCTCGCGCTCGTCCGGAGGTCGCACTGCCGGAAGATCCGCGAAGGGATCGGGCGGTGCGTCGGGCAACGGTGGGGCGGCGTAGTGGATCCGAGGCCACAGGGGGTGGCGGCCGTCGGCGGTTGGACGAGCATAGTACACTCCCGCGCCGAGCCGCTTGATCGCTTGGAAACCCCGGCGTTTGATCGCTCGCCCGCTAACGGACCAGCGCCACAGGTACTCCTCCCGCCCGCTCGGCGTCAGACCCCGGAATCGGATCGGCCGGCCCGAGAGCAGGAGATTGGCGAAGCGGCTATCGACCACGCGGAACAGCCGGGCCAGTTCGGCGCGCTCTCCCGCCGGGAGTCTCCCGATCCGTTCCGCGACCTCGCGGTCGACCCCGACCGAAGACGCGGACGGGTAGGCGGGCCCGCCATCTCCCGGCGTCTCGGCCGGCAGCAGCGCGTCGAGGAGGAGCGCGAGCGTCGTCGGCGCGGCCACGGGCAAAGGAGGAGCGGCAGGTATTGAAACTCTCGGGCGGCGAATGCGCTCCGTTCGTCACGGGGCGCGTTCGCGCTCGCGGAGCCACTTCAACTGGCGCGCGCGCAGCTCGAGATCGGACGGGTCGCGTCGGATCGGTGGGGGGGACGGGCGCGGACTCCTCGCGTCCGGGGCCGGGGGCTCGACCGCCGGCGGCTCGTTCGGGGTCGGCGACGGGTCGACCTCCTCGAAGCGACGCTGCGTCAGTGGGCGAGCGCCGTGACGTTCCGCCACTGGTCTTCCACCTCCGCGTCCGAGAAGGCCACGGTGGGAGAGAACAGGACGCGATCCCCCCAACGTTCGCGCGCGGTCGCGAAGTCCGCGATCGCGAGCGGAAGCACGACGCCGTCCGCCCGCGCAACCGCCGCCACCTCCGCCAGGTGCCGGTTCCATTCGGCGGGGTCCGGTTCGGACGCCGTGATCGCGGCGCGGGGATCGAACCGGGCGAGCGTCTCCCGCGCGAGCGGTTCGCCCGAAGGGACGGCCACGATCGAAACGCGGCAGCCCCGCTTCATCATGAGATAGGCACCGAGCGCCCCCCGGGGGCCGTCCACGAGCGCGGCGAGCGGCCCCGCGACGCCCAGCGGCAGGCCCCCGGGTCCGCTCGTCCGATCGAAGTAGAGGTACGTCCGGGGTCCCCGGACCTCCACGAACAGCTCGACCTCGGGGTGCGTGAGATCGACCCGCAGCTCCCGGTCCGCGAACCGTTCGAGCACGTCCGAGCCGAGGTCGCGGGCGAGCTCCTGGCTCGTGAACGGATGTTGGCCCGTGCGTCGGGCGCGGATAGCGAACCGCGTCCGGTTCGCCAAGCGGGCGTCCGCAAGCTCGAGCAATCGGTCCCGGATCGCGACGCGCTCGCTCGGCACCTCGACGACGGCGCTGATCGACGTGATGCCGAAGACGCGCTTGAGCACCGTCCGCGCCCGCTCTCCGTCGTCCGCCTCGACGTACAGGTGTCCGTGGTCCGCCCGCAGACGGCTCGTGATCCCCTCGCGCACGAACTGCTCGAGGATGTTCCGGCGCAGGTGGCTCTCGAACTCGCGTCGAACCGGGGGCGACTTGAGGGCGAGCTCGCCGTACCGGACGAGGAAGAGCGAGGCCATCGCGAACCGTTAAGATGGACGCCCCGCTAAAGCCTCTTCCCGGCGGGGGCGGACCGTGAGCTCGGAAGATCGGTCGTCGTCGCCCGTCCTCGATCCGTGGGCTCCGTTCCTCGATGCGGCCGCCGATGCGCTGAGGGCCGCCGCCGAGGCGTTCTCGCTGAGGGTCCCGGTCGGAGAGCTCCGGGCGCAGCTACGCGCGCAGGACGGGCCGGACGGCGCCATCGCCTTCCCGTCCCATCGGCTCGCTCAGGGAGCCCGACGGCCGCCGAACGAGCTCGCGACCGCGCTGGCCGCGGGCGTTCGTCCCGATCCCTGGATCCGGGCGGCGGTCGCCAGCGGGGCCTACGTGAACTTCCAGGTCGAGCCCGAGCGGTTTGCGGCGACGGTCCTCGATACCGTGTTCGCCCGGGGCGCGCGATATGGCGAGGGAGCGCCGACCCCCGAGCGCGTGTGCGTCGAGCACACCAGCGCGAATCCGACGGGTCCGTTCCACATCGGCCGGGTCCGCAACGCGATCATCGGGGACACGCTCGCGCGCGCTCGCCGCGCCGCCGGTCGCGCGGTGACGACCCAGTACTACGTCGACGACATGGGACGACAGGCCGCGATGATCACGTGGATCTGGTCGAAGCCGCGGGCCGAGTGGCCAGAGCCGATCCGGCAAGCGGTCGAGGGGGAGGAGGTGCCGGGCGAGAAGCCGGATCGACACCGCGGGCGGCCGTACCCCGCGATCAGCGCCTACTTGAAGGACCACGAGGACGCGCGCAACGAGGTCGCCGCGCTCGTCCGCGAGATCGAACTCGGCCATCCGCCGGCGGCCCACCGCGAACTCACTCAGGCGATCCTCACGGGAATGCTCGCCTCACTGGCCCGGCTGAAGATCTCGTTCGACGAGTTCGTGTGGGAGTCCGATTTCCTGCGGGATGGCTCCGTCGAGCGCGTCCTCGAGCGACTCCACGCCGCTCCCCACGCGGTGCGCGAGGCGAACGGTGCCTGGGCGATCGACGCGACGGGCTACGGGTTGCCGAAGGAGTCGAATCACGTCGTGTTCCAGCGGGCGGACGGGACCAGCCTCTACGTGAGCCGCGACGTCGCCTACCACCTCGCGAAGTTCGCCCGGTTCGCCGACGTCGTCGACGTGCTCGGGCAGGACCACCAGCTGCACGCCCGGACCCTGCCCGCCCTACTCGCCGAGATCGGGGAGGCCCGGCGACCGGCGTTCGTGATCTACCAGGACATCACCGTGCCCGAGGGGGGGCGGATGTCCACCCGAGGCGGTTCGGCCGTCTGGCTCGACCAACTCTTGGACGAGGCGGTCGAACGCGCGCGACGCGAGGTCGTGGCCCGACGCGAGGACCTCGCGACCGAGGACATCGAACGGATCGCGGAATCCGTCGCCACCGGCGCGATCCGCTACCACGTCGTGCGGGTCGCTCCCGAGAAGCCCGTCGTCTTCCGATGGGAGGAGGCCCTGTCGTTCGAGGGGCGGAGCGGACCCTTCCTCCAGTACTCGTACGCCCGGGCCTCCAGCGTCCTGCGGAAGGGCGAGGCGGATCAGGGACCGTACCCGTACGAAGCCGCGCGGCTCTCGGACCCGGAGGAGCGCGCTTTGCTCCGGGTCATCGCGGGCCTTCCCAGCGCGGTCGAGTACGCCGCCCGCTCCGCCCACGTCCAAGCGATCGCCGGGTACGCCCACGATGTCGCCGATCAGTTCAACCGGTTCTACCACGCGCTGCCGGTCCTGAAGAGCGGCGCGGAGCGGCCGAGCCGCGTGGCGCTCGTCGCCGCGACGCGCCAGACCCTCGGCAACGCGCTCGAACTGCTCGGGATCGACCGACTCGAGACGATGTGACCCAGCCCGAAAAGGTCAAAATACCCCGAGTTCGCTCTCCGCCCGATCGACCGTGGGGATCCGGGGAGACTTCAACAAGTTCGTCCAGGAAGGGAACCTCGTCGGCCTCGCCATCGCCTTCGTCCTGGGCGTGGCCACGGCCGCGTTGTTCACCGCGCTCACGGAGGACATCCTCACGCCGCTGATCGGCGCGGCGTTCCACATCGACTTTTCGGCCTGGACGTACACCGTCAACGGGAGCACGTTCTTCCAGGGCGACTTCCTGAACGCGGTGATCACGTTCCTGCTCATCTTCGTGGTCCTGTTCTTCCTGATCGGCCTGCCGTACGTCCGCTGGCAGAACCGGCAGGCGGCCGCGGCGGCCGCGAAGATGCGCAACTGCCCGGAGTGCCAGACGAGCATCCCGAAGACCGCGAGCCGCTGCGCGGCGTGCGGGCAACCGGTGCCCCCCGTCCCCGCGGCCTAGGCCCCAGCCCGGCGCGTCCCCCCGAGCGGATCGATTCGCCCGGCCGCCCGGAACCCTCGGGCCCGCAGCCGGCACGCGTCACAGCGGCCGCACGGGGCCCGCCCCCCGGCGTAGCAGCTCCACGTGAGCCCCCAGGGAACGCCGAGGCGTTCTCCGAGCTCGACGATCCCTCGCTTCGAGAGGCGGAGCAGCGGGGCCCGGATCTGGATCCGCCAGCGCTCGGCGACCCCGGCACGGGTGGCGAGCCGGGCGAGCCGCTCGTAGGCGCGCAGATACTCCGGGCGGCAGTCCGGGTAGCCCGAGTAATCGATCGCGTTCGCCCCGAAGTAGATCGTGCCCAGACGGTGGCTCTCGGCGTAGCCGAGCGCGACGGACAACAGGATCGTGTTCCGCGCCGGGACGTAGGTCGAGGGGATGCGTCCCGCGGGCGTGCCGCTGTGGGGCAGGCGTCGCCTCCGGCGGGTGAGCGCGGAGTCCAGGAGCGGTCCGAGAGGGAGCGTGAGCACGACGTGCCGGGTGACGCGATAGCGGCGCGCGAGGGCCCGGGCCGACCGGACCTCCCGGGCGTGGCGCTGTCCGTACAGCACGGTCAGCGCGTGGACCGGGAGCCGCTCGCGGGTCGCGAGCGCGAGGCAAGTCGCGGAGTCCATGCCGCCGGAAAGGAGGACCAGGCTACCGGGTCGGCGGGCCCGGGACGTCATAGGGATCCGGCGAGCGCGAGGACGATCAGCGCGGCGATCGCAACGGAGGAGAGCATCCCGAGGAAGTTCGTGGAGTGCTTCGAGAGCCGGCCCCGGTTCTCGAGCGTCTCGCCGAGAACGGAGTCGATCTGGCAGCCGAGGAACCCGGCCAAGGTGACGACGACCACGAACTCGACCGGCCGCGGCGGAACGACCCCGAAGGCGACGAACAGCGCGAGCCCCATCAACGCGGTCAGGATCGCCCCCAGGAACGCGAACGTCTCGCCGAGGCCCGACACGCCCCCGTTCGTCCCCGGCTCGACGGGCCGGAAGTGGAGAATGCTCCGGGGGGAGCGGGAGAGCACTCCGAACTCGCTCGCGAACGTGTCGGACGCACCGAAGGCGAGGGCGCTCGCGTACAGGATCGCTCGGGTCGAGTCCGAGAGGATCGACGACGATCCGAGCGCCGTCAGGGCGAGGGCGGTGGGAATCACGATGTGGGCGACGACATTCGAAACTCCCCGCTCGCCGTGCGCGCCCTCTTGAACGTGGCGCTGGCTCTTCTCCGCGAGACGGTAGCGCGTCGCGAGCACGCTCCCGACGACGAAGAGGATGAGGAGGATCAGGTACGGGAAGCCCGCGATCACCACGATCAGGCCGCCGAAGACCGCCGCGACGCCCCCGGCGGTCGGTGTGAGCGCCCGCGCGGCGACGGCGGCGGTCGAAAGGAGGGCCGTCGCGACGATCCCGACGAGCGCCGGGACGAGAGCCAGCACCAAGTGACCTCTCGCGCTCGCAATTGGACTCGGACTTAAGCGCTTCCGGCCCGTAGTTTCTACCGGTCAGCCACGGCCCAAGACCCGGCC
>JASHUJ010000047.1 GCA_030040035.1 Thermoplasmata archaeon | reverse complement strand
CGTGGACGTGCTCGAGCTCGATCTCAAGCTCCTCCCGATGATCGGGAAGTGACGATGTACCGGCAGATCCTCGTCCCCGTCCAGAAACCCGCCGAGGTCGAACCGCTCGTCCGGTTCGCGTCGATGCTCCTCGAGCCGGACGGGACGATCCGGATCCTCCACGTCATCCCGACGATCACGCTCCCCGAGGTCACGCGGGAGTGGCGCCAGTCCGTGCACATCGTCGTCCCGGCCCACGAGGCCGGGGCCGCGCTCGACGTCAAGGTCGAGCCCGAGGTGCGCGCCGCGACGGACGTGCCCGGCGAGATCCTCGAGAGCGCCGAATCCCACGGGGTCGACGCGATCCTCCTCACGTTGTCGGGCGACCGACGCAGCCACAATCCGTTCGTCGGTCGCACCGCGAGCGGGATCCTGCGCCACGCGCGCTGCCACGTCGTCGTGCTGAACCGCCTCGCGCTCGTCACGGACCGCATCCCGAAGATCCTCCTCCCATCGCTCGGCGACCATCCCTCGCCCACGGCCTCCCGGCTCGCGACCGAGATCTCGGCGCACGTGTCGGACGCACCGGTCGTCCCCGTGGCGATCGGGCTCCGGGGGCGCCGGCCGAGCCTCGATGGCGAGGGCGCGGGCCCGGACGAGGGGGGCGAGACGCGCCGCTCTCCGCCGCGCCGCTCGATCTTTCCGGGGCCGATCATCGGGCACCAGCGCCTCCCGAAGCTGATCCTCGACGCGGCCGCGCGCGAGCGCTTCGGGCTCGTGATCGTGGGCGAGGATCCGGATCAGAGCGCCGGGCCGCTCATCACCCGCCGCTTCCTCGAGGAACTGTTCCGCGCCGCTCCGTGCCCGGTCCTCGCGGTGCGGGGCTGAATCGGTCGCGCCGGAGGGACCGTGGGCGAGCTCTGGTTCGTCGGACTCGGGCTCGGCGACGAGCGCGGCCTCTCCCGCGCCGGGATGGAGGCGCTCCGGGCGAGCGCGGTCGTCTTCGCCGAGGAGTACACGGCGGTGGCGCCCGAGGGGACGCTTGATCGCCTCGCCGCCGAGCTCGGGCGCCCCGTCGAGCGGCTGACCCGCTCGCTCGTCGAGTCCGAGCGACCGATCGTAGAGGCGCTCGGCCGTCCGGCGCGCGTGGCCCTCCTCGTCGTGGGCGATCCGTTCGGGGCGACGACCCATGTGGCGCTCCGCCTCGCCGCGGAACGCGCAGGGCACACGTGGCGCTACGTCCCGAACGCGAGCATCCTCACCGCAGCCGCCGGGTTCCTCGGTCTGAGCGCGTACCGGTTCGGCCGGACGGTCTCCCTGCCGTTCCCGGCGCCCGGCTTCGAGCCCCGATCGCCGGTCGAGCACCTCGCCGCGAACCGGGATCGCGGACTGCACACGCTCGTGCTCCTCGACCTGGTCCCCGCGGAGCACCGGTTCCTCCTCGCCGGGGACGGGCTCGCGCTCCTGCGGGCCCGCGACCCGGAACGGTCCGTGCTGCCCGAGGACGCCGGTGTGGCGGTCGCGGCCCGCGTCGGACGACCGGAGGCCGCGGGGTGGTACGGCCCGTTCGCCCGGATGCGCTCGGTCGACTTCGGCCCGCCCCTCCACGCGATCGTCGTCCCGGCCCCCGAGCTGCACTTCGAGGAGGCGGCCGCGATCGAGCGGTTCCGTCTCGCCGAGCGTCGCTAGCGGCCCGGCGCGCGGCGACGGTTCACGGAGGCCCGGCGGGGCCCCCGGTCGCCGACGAGGAGGAGTTCGCGAGCGGCAAGAGAGCCTCCGCGAACTGGCGGATCCGGAACGGGCGCAGCAGGACGACATCCGGCCGCAGGCTCGCATCGCTCGGCGGCACGGGGGGGCGGGAGGCCGGCGCGACCAGGATCACCCGGAGGTGGGGCTGGAGGGCGCGCGCGCCGCCGATGAGCGCCGACGGGCTCCCCTCGGCGAGGTTGACGTCCGCGACCATGAGCTGCGGTCGGTGGTCCCGGACGAGCTCGAGCGCGTGCGTCGCGCCTTCCGCCTCGCCGTCGACCCGGAAGTGGTGCAGACGCAAGAGCCCCCGCAACAGCACGCGGGTCTCCTCGTCTCCGGCGACGACGATGGCTGCGGCCCCTCCGTCCTCGGGCGTACTCGTGGTCCGTCTCCCGGTGGGCGACCCGTGAAGGTCACACGACGGACTTCTCAGCGAGGCGCGGAGATGTATTTTTTGCTATGGTCGTAACCGCCCCCCGTCCGGGCGGCCGGCCCGCCGCCTCAGCGGCTGGGGGCCGCCGCCTCGGGCTCGCCCCAGTTCGCGACACCGGCGGCCTGGAGGAGCTTGTCGAGCGCGGCGTGGTAGCCCGAGGGCGGGGCGGCGAAGAGCGCGCGCGCGTGGTCGGCGAGCGCGGCCCCGAACTCCTTCTCCGTGTCGGAGAACTGCCAGGCGTGCGCGTTCGCCCGCCCGAGGGCGAGGAGGAGCCCGTAGGCGATCCCGCGCTCCTTGCCCTCCCGCGGGAGCGAGTGGAGCAGCGTCCGCTCGGCCCCGGCGTCGCCGTGGGTCCGGTGGTCCCGCGCGATCCGATCGAGCCAGGCCGCTTCCTGGGCGAGCGACCGGTAGCGGGGCAGCGCGTCGAGGACCTCGCGCTCGTCGGTCTGCCGCTGGGCCCGCTTCAGGATCTCCGCGACGCGGCCCGGCGCTCCGCGCGCGCTGTCGACCAGGCGTCGGGCCTCGGCGGGGTCGTGGACGATGCTCTCCACGATCGTCTCCGCGTGGTCCGCCCAGAGACGCTCGAGGGCGCGGCTCGCGCTCGGCTCATCGACCTCGAAGTAGCCGCCCATCGGGCCGAGGACCGCCTCGAGGGCCCGCCGCTCGACGACCGACGGGTGCAACGCCTCGAGGAACTCGTCGCGGCGGTTGCCGTAGCAGACGCCCCCCGCGACGAACGTGGGGCGACCGGAGCGCTCGATCCGGGGCCGGACCTCGCTCGAGTACTCGTCGAGGAGCCCCGCGTCGGAGAGGCGACCGAGCTCGTAGCGCTTCGCAAGCGAGCGCGACAGCGGCGGGAGATCCGCGTGGACGCACTCGGGTCCACCGGTGCAGCGAACGTTGAGATCGGCCCGGACCGGGAACTCGTCGCTCGGATCCGGTCCCGCGGCGCCGTCGGAGACGCTCCCGAGCAGGTGGCGGTCGTCCTTCACGCACCGGCGGCAGACCCGGAAGGCGGTCCCGGCGCCCGGCCAGCCGACCTCGAGGTACGGGCGCGGTTCGCCGGCGGACAGGTGGACGCACAGGTAGCGGTGGTGGGCCGGCTCCTCCGTGAGGCGGTACGGCAGCTCCGCGACCTTCTCGGCCCGGAACTCCCCCGGCGGGGTCGCGGAGCGTCCCGTGCACCAGAGCGCGCGCCGGGTCGCGAAGAAGTGGAAGCCCTTGCGCGCCCAGTCGATGTAGCCGAGCAGGAGCCGGTCCGGGTCGTCCGACTGCTGGACGGCGACCTCGGCCTCCCGGTCGCTCTTCGCGAGCGCGGCGAACGAGACCTCGCCGCTCGGCATCGCGAACGCGACGACGGTGGGCGCGGTGGGTTCGAGGTAGAACTTGAGGAGGCCGGCGAGCGAGCGGGCCATCGGATCGCCCCAGCGGGCCATCCGCTCGAGCCGCTTTTCGTCGTCGCGGGCCGCTCGCACTTCCTCGAGCTCCGCGCGGCGCCGCTCGAAGCGGTCCGTGGGACAGTCGTCGGAGAGCCGCGGGATCAGGCCGTCCACCGAGTCGCGCAGCACCTTCGCCCGGGCGAGCAGATCGTGCTCCCGCACCCCCGAGCCCTTGCGGATCCGTGCCATCGGCCGTCGACCAAGGACCCGGCCGGGCTACATATTCCCGCGGGGGGTCAGCGGCGGCACGCCGCGAGGAAGTGCTGGAAGATCTCGGACCCGCCCTGGGTGTGCTCGACCTCGGGATGGAACTGGACGCCCCAGATCGCCCGATCCGGGTGCGCCATCGCTTCGACCTGGCAGACGGGAGAATGGGCGAGGACCGACCAGCCCGGAGGCGGTTCGAGCACCGCGTCGTTGTGGCTCGCCCAGACCGAGAGCTGGGCCGGCAGACCGTGGAAGAGCGGGTGGTCGGGACGGTCGACCGTGAGCTCGACGCGGCCGAACTCGGGCGCGGCCGCGTGCCCGACGCGGCCGCCGAAGTGGCGCGCGAGGAAGTGATGGCCGACGCAGATCGCGAGGACCGGGACCGGCGAGGTGTCGATCCACTCCGCCACGCGACCGAGCGGGGTGTCGGTCCCCTCGAGGCTCAGCGCGCCGCCCGAGAGGACGACGCCGTCGGCGTCGAGCTCGGCGAACGGGGTCGTGTTCGGCACGATGCGGCTGTCGGCGCCGAGGTCGCGCAGGACGCGCCACTCCCGGTGGGTCCACTGCCCTCCGTTGTCGAGGACGGGGATCTTCATCGCGGTCCCTCGGGCGGGCGGACGGGGGGGTCCGGCGGGGGCGCCGGCGCCGCGGAGTTCGTGAGCCGGGCGAGCGAGTCCTTCAGGTCGGTGAGGTCCCGCCGCATCCGGAGCATCTCCTCCTCGAACGGCGTGAACCCGGACGGGCTCAGGATGCGTTGCGTGAAGTAGATGCCGATGAAGATGGCCCCGACGAGCGCGAGGATGGTCGTGAAGACGAGCGCGAAGACGAACGCGAGCGGGTCCTCGACCGCCGACTCGATCGAGACGCTGAACAGGTGCGTGATCTCGGCGATCTCGACGATGACGAGCACCACGATCACGAGGGACCAGAGCAGCAGGACGACGCGCGAGGGCCTCAAGTCACGACCCCCGCCTTGCCCGTCGAGAGGATGATGTAGAACGGCTGGGTCGCGTTGCTCACCGGGGTCGGGGCCGGCGGAAAGACGCCCGCGGTCGCGCTGACGGAATACACGTCGCTGCCCGACGCGCTCGGTCCCACGAAGAAGGCGAGCTCGCCGACGTAGAGGGCGTTGCCCGCGGAGCTCACGTACGAAGCGCTCACGTTCACCGCGACGGGATCGCTCGAGGAATTGAACGAGACGGTCACCGTGTCCGAGGCGTTGTGGAACTCCGACCAGCGCAAGCCCGACCAGTTCACGGAGCCTCCGTTCCAGGAGAAGTTCACCGCGAGCCCGACCTGGATCCCCGCGTAGCGGATCGCTTCGCCGTAGGCGACGACGTAGAAGTACGTCACGTTGCCGCCCGGCACGCGATCGACCACGAGGATCGCCTCGGTCAGCACCCCGGGCGCCGGGTGGCCGCTCGTGGAGAGCAGGATCGGCGTCACGAGGATCAGGATCACGAGGAGGACCGCGACGCCGACGAAGGGCCAGGGGGCGTACTCGGACCAGTCGCGCCTCACGTCGGCCCTCCCTCGCTCTTCCAGCCTCGGTACAGTTGGTGGGAGATCCCGAGATGGTCGAGGACCTTGCCCGCGAGGTAGTCCGTGACGTCCTCGATCGACCGCGGGCGTAGGTAGTACGCGGGCGAGGCGACGAGCACGACCGCGCCCGACTCGCTGAGGGTCGCGAGGTGCCGCAGGAGGATCGTGGAGAGCGGCGTCTCCCGGGGCACGACGATCAGGGGCCGGCGTTCCTTCAGCTGGACCTGCGCCGCCCGCGTGAGCAGGGAGTCGCCGAGGCCCAGCGCGATCTTGGCGGCGGTGTTCCCGGAGCACGGGACGACGACCATCCCGCGAGTGGGCCGCGAGCCGCTCGCGATCGGAGCCCCGAGGTCGCGGTCCTCGTAGTACTGCGTGGCGTAGGATCGCAGCGCGTCCACCTCGAGGCCGCACTCTTCCCGGAGGACGGCGCGTCCGCCCTCGCTGACGACGAGCGCCACCGGGGCACCGGCGTCCCGGAGCGCCCGCAGCACGCGGACGGCGATCGGGGACCCGCTGGCCCCCGAGACGCCCACGACGATCGGAGGATCCTCCGCCACGAAGCCTCTCCGCCCTCTTTTTAGCCAGCAGAACCTCGGTCGATAAGACGGTTGGTGGGGCGGCAGCGTTGGGGCATCGCGCGGCGATCGTAGGGGCCGGGCACACCCGGTTCGGGGTCCTCGATGCCGGACCGCGCGAGCTCCTGCGCACCGCGACGCGGGCCGCGTTCGAGAGCGTCGATCGCGGGGTCGAGGGTCGCGAGGTCGGCGAGCTGTTCCTGACGACGATCGGCTTCGGCGGCTGGCAGATCGGCAACGTCGCCGCGGTCCTCGCCGAAGAGACCGGGGTCGTGGGCGTGCCGACCAGCCGGATCGAGAACGCGTGCGCCTCCGGTGGGTTCGGCCTGCGGGCGGCCGTCCGGTCCGTCGAGTCCGGTGCGGCGGACCTCGCGCTCGTCGTCGGCCTCGAGAAGATGACCGACCTCGCGAGCCCCCGCCGTCGCTACTGGCTCGGGGTCTCGGGGGACACGGAGTGGGAGCGTGCCGCGGGCCTCACGTTCGCGGGCGTCTACGGTCTCATCGCTTCCCGCTATCTCGCCGAGCACGGGGTCGGCCGCGAGGCGCTCGCCGAGGTCGCCGTCAAGAACCACGCGAACGGGGCGCGCAACCCGAACGCTCAGTTCCAGAAGGTCGTCGCCCGCGAGACGGTCCTGGGCGCGCCGCGGGTCGCGGACCCGCTCGGACTGTACGACTGCTGCCCCGTCAGCGACGGCGCGGCGGCGGTGCTCGTCGCGCGCGCCGAGCTCGCCCGGAAGTACACGGACTCGCCGGTGTACATCGACGGGGTCGGGGCGGGATCCGACCACCTCGCCGTGCAGGAGCGTCCGGAGCTCACGCGGTTCGCGGCCAGCCGACGGGCGGCCGACGAGGCGCTCCGCTCGGCCGGAGTCGACCGCTCCGCGATCTCCTTCCTCGAGGTCCACGATTGCTTCACGATCGCGGAACTGCTCGCGATCGAGGACCTCGGTTTCGCCGCGCCGGGCGAGGCGGCCCGGCTGACGCTCGAGGGCGCGACCCGGCCCGACGGTCGGCTGCCCGTCAACCCGGACGGCGGGCTCAAGGCGAAGGGGCATCCGATCGGCGCCACGGGCGTGAGCCAGGCATACGAGGCGTTCCTCCAGTTGCGCGGCGCGGCGGGTCCGCGCCAGATTCCCGGCGCGGCGCTCGCGCTCCTCCACAACGTCGGCGGCGCCGGCGCCACCGCCGCCGTCACGATCTGCTCGGGCGGGTAGACGACGATGCGCCCGCTCCTGCGTGCCGCGGCCTACGTCCCGACGGGGACCTTCGAGGGGGCTCGGGTCGCGGGCCCCGACGAGGACCTTTTCACGGAGCTCGTGACCGCGCTCGAACTGGTGCAGCCGGCCGCGCCGCCCGCCGGGAGTGCGACGGACGTCGAGCTCGTCGCGCCGTACCCCGAGGGATCCGACTGGGCGTTCGGCGCGGTCTTCGGCTCGGACGTCGCGATCGTGCACACCGATGCCGACGGCGCCTCGCTCGCGGCCTCCCTCACGGCCGCCGAGAACGGGAGCGGCCCGGATTGCATCGTCCTGGTCTGTGATGGGCCGCTCGGCGAGCGCGCGGGGGCAGCGGCCGCCCCGAGCGGACCGACGAGCGACGGAGCCGCCGCGTTCCTCTTCCGGGAGGGCGAGGGGGAGACCCTCGCCGGATTCCTCGGAACGACGCGGGCCGAACCGTCCGCGTTCCGCGCCGCCCAGGAACTGGCCCGCCGCGCCGGGCTGGCGGCGCGGGAGGGATGGCTCGGGGACTGGAACTTCGATCCTTCCGCCGGGCGGGTCGTCGATCCGAGGCAGACCGTTCCGTACCGGGAGCTCGATACGGACGTGGTCTCCGAAGGAGCGTATGTCTCCCGGGCCCGCTATCGCGAGAGCCTCGCGAGCCGCTGGAACTTCCTTGCCGACCGCTGTCCCCGCTGCTCCGCTCTCACCTTTCCGAGCCGGGGCGCTTGCCGAGCGTGCGGAAACCGCGAAGGGCTCGACCCGTTCCCCCTCCCCCGCGAGGGGCTCGAGGTCGTCGCCACGACGGTGATCGGTCCGGGGGGCCAGCCGACCGAGTTCGACCCCCAGGTGGCGGCGTTCGGCGCGTACGAGGTCGTGCTCGCGGAACCGGTGCCGGGAGTGCGGGTCACGCTGCAGCTCGCCGATGCGGAGCCCGGCTCGGTGCGGATCGGGGACCGGGTGGACACGCGGATTCGCCGGCTGTACCCCCTCGACGGCGAGTGGCGGTACGGCCGAAAGGCGGTCCCGCGGGTACCTAGCTAGTGTACCGGGGCCGGACCCCGGCCGCTCGTTGAGCCACCCGAGGGCGGCCCGGGCGAGGCGCCCGGGGACGGAGCCGGCGCCGGCTCCCACGGGGCCCCGAGCCACCCCTCGTAGATCCGACGCGCCAGGTCATCGGGGGAATCCCGCGGGGTGAAGGCATACCGCTCGGGGGGCGGGGTGCCCATGGTGAGCGGAAGGGTTCGAAGGTAGCCCCGTCGGAAGACCGCGAGATCGACCGGGGTTCCGGGAGGGTGGCGCTTCAGGAGCGCTTCGAACCCTTCGTGCGTCGCGCGCACTCGGTTGAACGCAACGATCTCGTCGCCCGGCGAGAGCCCCGCCTCGGATCCGGGCGAGCCGGAGAGGACGTGGCGCACGCGCGCGAGGCCGCTCGAGTTCTCGTAGCGGATGCCGAGATACCCGGGGACGGGCGCGTCGTCATCGGGCCGCTTCGGGGCCGGGCCGAACGCGAGCCCCGCGTACGCGGCGAACTGGTCGAAGTCGATCTCGTCGGTGCCGCGCACGTACCGTTCGAAGAACGGGGCGAGGTCGAGCCCGGTCGCGCGCTCCGCGACGGGTCGGAGCTCGTCCTCTTCGAGGCCGCGACCGACCTTGCCGTAGTCGGTCCAGAGCGCGCGCAGCACCGAATCGAGCGAGGCTCGGTTCTCCGTCCGGTGCCGGATCTCGAGATCCAGGCAGAGCGAGACGAGGGCCCCCTTGTCGTAGTACGAGATCGACTGATTGGGGGTCTCCTCGAACTTCTGGTAGTAGTCGGTCCAGGCGATGTACGAGGCCTCCTCGAGCGACTGGCGCCGGCGTCCCGGCGTCTCGAGGAACGAGCGGATCGTCCGGGCCACGCCTTCCAGGTACTTCGAGGGGGTGAGCAACCCGCCCCGACGGAGGACGATCTCGGAGAAGTATTCCGTCGTCCCCTCCATCCACCAGAGCAGGTGGGTGTACACCTCCCGGGTGTAGTCGAACGGCCCGAGGACCCGCGGCCGGATCCGCTTCACATTGTAGAGGTGGAAGTACTCGTGGCTCGTCAGCCGCAGGAACCGCTCGTAGTCCTCGGCGGGCTGGAAGGCGAGGCGCGGGACGACGCACGAGGTCGACTCCGCGTGCTCGAGACCCCCGTCGGAGACGTCGTTCAGATGGTAGAAGAACGTATAGTGGGCGAGCGGCGACTCGCCGACGAGGGCCACCGTCGCCTCGACGATCTTCCCCACGTCGGACTCGACGCGCCCGAGGTCGTAGTTGCCCCCGTCCCCGCAGAACGAGATGCGGTGCGGGATCCCGGCCGGGCGGATCGTCACGACCACCGGGCGGCCGGCGTCGATCGGGTTGTCGACGAGCGCGTCGTACCTGGGAGCCCGGAACGTGGGCGGCGCGGCCCCCACCGCGTCGAGCTCGGTCACCACCTTCCAGTCGGTCGGGACCTCGAATCGGACCTCGACGGGATCCGCGAGGTGCCCGTCCACGTAGGGGAGGCAGAGCGCGGGATTGACGAACATGTGGTCGGTCGTCAGATCGAACCCTTCGGTGATCATCTCGTGGCCGTAGACCGTGTACTCGACCCGCGCGGCGGTCGACTCCCCCGCGCTGATCCGCCAGCGTGCCTTGTCGATGCGCTCGATCGGGAGCACTCGACCGTCCGGCTGGGAGCGAGCTTCCATCTCGCGGAATCCCCGGGCGTAGTTCATGATGTGATAGGACCCCGGAACCCAGGACGGGAGGACGAGGTCGAACGAGGGGGCCTCGAGGCCGTCAAGGTCGATCGCGAACCGACCGCGGTGCGTCGCCGGCTCCCGCGCGCGGGCCGTGTAGACGATCCGCATCGATCGGATCGACCTTCAGCCGAATCCCGGCAGGTCCTGTCGGTTCGAGGCCTTCTCCCGCGCCGTGTACGGTTCCGAGGCGATCCCCAGGTGGGTCGCGAGCATCCGGAACGTGGCGACGAGCTGCTCGATGGCCTTCGCCATCTCCCGCTGCTCGTTCCGCAGCTGCTGCAGCTCTTCCCGGAGCAGGCGAAGTTCGATCTCCCAGCGGTCCCCGTCGGAGGATGGGCCCACGATGGCACCTCGAGCGGGCGACATCCCCCTCGCTACATAGGGGGTTCGGCAGGGAGCGCCTAGCGTCGGTCGCCCGTCGGGCCGAACGGGGAATCCGTGGCGCCCTTCTCTACGAAGGGGACCCAGTTTCCTTTCTCGGCGGAATAGTCGACCCGCTGCAGCTCGACGACGAAGCTCTTCAGGAGCTCCACGGGCGCCGGTCGCACCGTCACCGCGTACACGTAGATCCCGAAGTCCATGAATTCGGTCACTCGGCGCAGGACCTCCGGGAGCGCCTCTCGGGGGACCGTCACCCGCACCGAGGTCTCCCCCAAGAGGCTCGAGAACTCGTCGAGGTCGAACGGGCGATCGAGCGTGATGAGCGGGGTCGCGTCGGCGGGGGGCGGCGCCGAACTGGCCGGGGGAGCGGCCGGTCCGGTCGCGGGGGCTGCGACCGGGCGCAGGGTACTGGCCGAAGGGACCGGAGCGGACGTCGTGGGCGGGGGTCCGCGGGGCGCGAGCTGGGGATCCTTGGGTGGATAGCGGTCGAGCACGGGGCTCGGGTCTCGGCCGACGAACCCCTTCGCCTTGGTCGACCGGCCCCGCGCGGACGGGGCGCGGGCGCGCGGCGGGCGCGTGCGCCGGCGTGCGGGGGTCCTGCGGGGGCGGGCCATGCAGCTACCCGAGGCGCATCGCGCGATAAAGGGAGGTCCCCCTAGGCGCCCGTGCCGGCCCGTCGTTCCACCGACGACGGGCCCGGGAGGGGGCGGAGGTCGACTCCGATAGGGGAGTTGTAGCGAGTTATACCGTGCGACTCCACGTCACGGGACCCCCAAAATGTAGCACCCGGCACGACAGATGGATTATGTAGAGCGGAGTGGGTGGCCGTGCTGGTCCCAGCTGCGATCAGGGGGACCGAAAGGAAGGAAAGGCAATGCCGGCACGCGTGATGAAGGAGTTCCAGGCGCCGCGGGGTCTCCCCCGGAAGACCGCTTCCGTTTGCCCCGAGTGCATCAAGGTCATTCCCGCGATCGTCCGGGAGAAGGACGGCCGGGTCATCATGGAGAAGACCTGCCGGACGCACGGGTACTTCTGGGACATCATCTCGAACGACGTCGATTTCTACCTCCGCATGGAGGTCTACGCCCACGACGGGGTCGGCTACGAGAACCCGTACTACGACAAGTTCCGCGGCTGCCCGACCACGTGCGGGATGTGCAGCCACCACAAGTCCCACACCGGGCTCGCCCTGGTCGACCTCACGAACCGCTGCAATCTGAAGTGCCCCGTCTGCTTCGCGAACGCGAACGCCGCCGGGTACGTCTTCGAGCCGACCCGCGAGCAGATCCACTTCATGCTGAAGACGCTCCGGGAGCAGAAGCCCGTCGGGACCGTCGCGGTCCAGTTCTCGGGCGGGGAACCGACCCTCTCGCCGCTCTTCCTCGACGCGGTGTCGATGGCCCGCGACCTCGGATTCAAGCAGATCCAGGTCGCCACGAACGGGATCCGGGTCGCCAACGAGCCCGGCTTCGCCCAGCAGTGCCGCGAGTCGGGCCTGCACACCCTCTACCTCCAGTTCGACGGGCTGGACGACGAGATCTACCGAAAGGTGCGCGGGGTGCCCCTGCTCAAGGTGAAGCAGAAGGCGATCCAGGCGGCCCGCGAGACGCACTCCTCCCAGGCCGAGCTGGCGGCGGGCAAGCCCGACAAGCCGCTCAGCGTGGTGCTGGTCCCGACGCTCGTCGGCGGGTTCAACGAGAAGGAGATCTGGCCGACGGTCAAGTTCGCGATCGACAACATCGACGTCGTCCGCGGCGTCAACTTCCAGCCGGTCGCGCTCACGGCGCGTATCCCGGACAAGGACCGCTTCCAGATGCGGTTCACCCAGTCCGACCTCGTCCGGATCCTCTGCACGGAGGGACCGTTCGACAAGTCCGACTTCTTCCCCGTCCCGTCGGTCGCGCCGATCTCGGAGCTCGTCTCGATCATCCACGGCGAGGAGAAGATGACCCTGACGACGCACCCCGGTTGCGGCTGCGCGACGTTCGCCTTCGTGAGCGCGGACGGGCAGAAGATCACCCCGCTCCCGCGGTTCATGGACGTCGACGGCTTCTTCGAGAACGTCGAGTCGATGATCGAGAAGTACCGCGACGCGCGCTTCGCGCGCGTCCGCACCGCGGTCGCGGGCGCCCGACTGCTCCACGACGTCGCGAAGTACTTCGACTTCTCGCGCTCTCCGGAAGGTCTCAACGAGAAGAACTGCGTGCGGGTCATCGCCGGGATCTTCACCGAGGGGAACAAGGAAGCCCTCGCGAAGTTCACCTGGCGCACGCTCTACATCGGGAACATGCACTTCCAGGACGCCTACGACTACGATATCCAGCGCCTGATGCGCTGCGATATCCACTACGCGGTCCCCGACGGGCGCGTCATCCCGTTCTGCTCGTACAACTCGGGTCCGATCTACCGGACGGAGGTCGAGAAGAAGTTCTCGATCCCGATCCCCGACTGGCAGGCCGCGAAGAAGCAGGTCGGGGCCCAGCTGAAGACGATCGAGACGATGGGCGTCAACGGCGAGGTCATCGTCGACCCCGAGTACTACAAGATCCGGGCGCTGAAGGGCGCGCCCGGGATGTCCACCTAGGACTCCCGGACCGCCGCGCCGGACCGAACCCCTTCGTTCTTCTCCGACCGCCTTCGGCCTAGCGCGAGCTCCGCCGGAAGAGCAGGCTCCCGGGGCGCCGCCACGCGAGGCTCTCCGGAGCGGGATCCTTCGACCGGGTCCGGACGGCCCGATCGATCTGAGGCCACAGCGGCGAGGCCCTGGGTCGGGACCTCCGAACCCCCGGCGCTCGGGGCTCGGGGTGTTCCCGGAGCCAGCGTCGCACGGCCTCGATGTGCTTGCACGTGCCCAGGCCCCGCCGGGCGAAGTCGGAGCAGGTGCAGAGCGCGAGGTCGCCGGCCGGATAGGTCGGCATCAGCACGCGGTACCCGGTGCGGTGGATCGGGTTCCGAACCTCGAGCTCGAGGAACGGGTCGGTCGATCGCGCCCGGACGTCCAGCGCCTCGGCGATCGCCCGCTGGCGCCGCTCGTCGACGGCCGTTCGGCGGGTCCGCGGGTCCGACGATGCGACGGGCGGCCTTCGATCCGGGGGCACGCTCGACGGGAGGCTCCGCTCCGAGATTAGGCCCCGGGCCGGCGGACCCCCGAGATTTCGGCTTCTCCCGAGAGAGAAACTACATACCACGGGGCCCCTCTCGCCCCCCATCGGACGCGTGGCGCGGATCGTGGCGGAGAGGATCGATCGGCGGCCCGAGCCGTCCGCGGGGACGATGGCATGGCCCTGAGCGAGACCACGCTCATCGTGCTCGGTGTCTTCCTGCTGGTCGGCTGCGCGGTCCTGGTCGGGGAACTGTTCATCCGCCTCGGGCAGGCCGCGCTGGTCGGGCAACTGCTGGTGGGGGTGATCCTCGGCCCCACCCTGTTCGCGAACGTCCTCGGGCTCAGCACGCTCGCGAGCGTGTTCCAGCCGCTCCAGTTCCTCGCCACGTTCTTCATCCTCCTGCTCGCCGGCATGTCGATCACCCCCCAGCAGATCCGCGCGACCGGCCTGCGGGCGAGCCTCCTCGGGATCGCGCTGTTCGCGATCCCGTTCATCATCGGATCCGAGGTCATTCACGTGCTCTATCCCGGGCTCCCGTGGATCGAGGACCTGTTCGTCGCCCTGACGATCTCGATCACGGCCCTCCCGGTGCTCGGCGTCATGCTCCAGGAGTTCGACATGCTGGACACCCAGTTCGGCTCGTTCCTGATGACGTCCTCGATGGTGAACGAGCTCGCCGCGGTGACGACGTTCGCGATCCTGCTCCAGGTCTACGCCCACCCGACGTCCGTGGGGCTCTCGATCGCGGCCGCGCTCGCGACGACCGCCCTCTTCCTGCTGACGATCCTCGCGATCTACTTCCTGGTGCGTTCGCTCCGCCAGACCCGGGTCTGGGATCGGCTCGTCGCCCGGTTCCGCGCGTCCGTGCGCACGCGCGAGGCCGGGTTCGCGCTCCTGATCGTCCTCGGCTTCGGTCTCGCGCTCTACTCCCAGTTGCTGGGCCTCACGTACATCGTCGGGGCGTTCTACTGCGGCCTGTTGCTCACGCCCGAGACGACCGGCCGCCGCGAGCACCGGTCGATCAGCTTCGTCTTCGACGCGATCACGTGGGGGTTCTTCATCCCCCTGTTCTTCGCGCTGATCGGCTTCAACATGAACCTCCGCCTGATCGGCCTCGCCTGGGTCCCGATCCTCACCTTCATCGCGCTCGCGCTGTACGCGCTCTTCTCGAAGATCTTCGTCGGCGCGGGGCTCTCGCGCGCGCTCGGCTGGCCGTCGAGCGAGTCGCTGGGCGCCGGCTTCTTCGTGACGAGCCGGGGAGCGGTCGAGCTCGCGATGGCCGTCATCCTGCTCGATGCGGGCATCTTCACGACCCAGATCTTCACGATCGTCGCGGGGGTCGGCCTCTTGACGACGATCGTGTCGCCCATCGGCGCGAAACCGTTCGTGAAGACGATGTCGACCGTGCGCCGCGAACGCGAGGCGCAGGGACGACCCGGTAGCCCGTTCGAGCCCGCCTTCCCCTCGGGCCGCGCGCCCGTGAACCGCTGACCGCCGGCCGCCCCGCGCCGCCGGGAGGCACGGTTATCTGTACGCGCTCGCGTGGCGCGCGCGTCCGATGGCCGCCGCCGCGCCCGTTCCACCCGCCACCCCTGCGGAACCCCACGGGCGGCGGGCCCGCGCCGGCCTCTCGCGACAACGAGCGCTCGGTCTGGGGCTCCTCTTGACCCTCGGCGGGCTGGTGCTCGTCGCGGTGATCCTGCCGACCGCCCCCGGAGCGTTCGCCACCGTTCTCCCGGTCGCGGCGGCCGGTCTCGTCCTCCTCTGGGTCGGGGGGATCCTGCTCGGCCGCGGGGCCCGTTCGTAGGCAGGCGGAGTCGTGCCACCGTTCCCCTGGCAGCTCGTCACCGTCGACATCGACGGGACGCTCACGCGACGCCACGGATGGGAACCGATCGCGCGGGCCTTCGGTCGGGAGCCCGCGTTCCTCGAATCGAACCGACGGTTCTCCACCCACGAGATCGACGAGGACGAGCACCTCCGGGACCTCCTCGACCTCGCCACCGGTCATACCGTGGGCGAGGTCGAGCGCATCGTCGCGGCGACCCCCCGTCTGGCCGGGATCGCCGAAGGACTGGCGGCGCTCCACCGGGACGGCGCGCGCGTCGCGCTCCTCACGCACAACCCGTCGTACGTC
>JASHUJ010000004.1 GCA_030040035.1 Thermoplasmata archaeon | reverse complement strand
CGGGCGGCCAGCTGGAAGCCGTCCATCTCACGCGGACGGCTCGAGCGGACGCGGACGCCGATCGCGGACCCGCTGGACGAGCCCGCGCCAGGGCGCGGGGCCGATCGCGGCCAGGACCCCGAACGCGACGGCGACGGTGCCGGCCACCGACGCGCCGAGCACGATCTCGCCTCGCAGCCCGACGGAGAGGAGCCAGGTCACGGGGTACCCGACCACGAGGACCGCGGTGGCGACGCTTAGGTCGATGCGGGCGAGCCCGCTGTACCAGGTCGCGACGAACGCCGTCAGGAGGAGGGCGCTGATCGCGACCCACTCCCACTGCGCACTCGAGAAGGCGGCGGCCGCTCCCCACTGTGCCGTTACGGTGAGGTACGCGACGAGGAAGAGCGCGCCGAAGCCCATCCGGCCGAGCCCCACGGTGGACGCCGGCAGGTCCCGGAGGGTCCGCTTGGATAGCGTGTACTCGGCGGCCCACAGCACCGTCGCGGCGAGCACGTACATCGATCCGTCCGTCCACACGACCGATTTCAGCGAGAGGAGGAGGTAACTGCCGGCGAGCAGGAGGACCGCGCCCAGGACGATCTCCCAGCGGAACCGTTCCCGCAGGAAGAGCCAGGCGAAGACGGTCGCGAACAGGAACAGCGTGCGGTAGAGGAACGAGGCCGTGGTCGCGCCCCCCGCCGCCGTCGCGAGCTCGAGACCGTGGAAGAACAACAGGAACGGGATCGCGCCGCCGACAAGGCCGATCGCGGCCAACCGCGCCCAATCGCCCCGGCGGAGCGCCGGGCCCGACGGACGACGGACCGCCGCGACGAGCGCGAACGGAACGAGCATCCCCGCGACGGCCACGTTGCGTACGGTGACGAAGGCGTCCGAATTGGTGCCCGCGACCGCGTAGCTGTTGACGAACGTCGAGACCCCGCTCACGATGGCCGTGGCGAGAACGAGCCCCAGCCCGAGACCGACTCGGTGCTGGGAGCTCCATGCCATCATCGCGTTCCGCCTCCGTTCTCGACGCGCGGTCGGATCATTCCGGAATCCTCCCGAGGGCCGACCCGGGCGCAAGCGGAGTGTCCGGCCCCGGCGACTCGAGGGCGGTGCGGATCTCGGCGGCCTGGTCCGGCGTGAGGCGTCGGATCGCGAATCCCGCCTGCACCAGAACGTAGTCGCCGACCGCGACCTCGGGCAGATACAGGAGGCTCACGGACCTCGATTGGGCGGGATACTCGACCTCGGCGGTCCGCAGCCCATCGTCGCTGACCGAGATCCGTCGTACGACGCCGGGGATCGCGAGGCACATGTCAGTCCTCCTGAGGGTACCGGCCCGAATAGCCGACGTGGGCGGCCGGGGTCGTCATCGCTCGGCCTCGGCGCTCGCCACGTCCACCGACCGCAGGACCAGCGAGCTCGATCGAGAGTCGGCGGGGTCCTCGGATACCTCCACGTCGAGCCGGGCCCCCTCCGCTGGAGTGCCCCGGATGATCTCCGTCCACTCCTCGCGGAGATGTTCTTCGTTCACGTGCGACAGCGCGCCGATCCAGATCACCGCGCGCCGGATCGAGGTCGCTCGCTCGAGCTCCGCGACCTCCACGAGCTTCGCTCGAAGGTCCCGGAACAGCGCTTCCTCATGCATCGCCCGCGGAGCCTCCCGACCCCCGCAGTTCCGCCTCGATCCGTCGGCAGACCTCCGGCACCGCTGCGCTCGCGCCCGCGCTCCGGTCGGTTCCCGCTCCGGTCGCTCCGGCCTCGATGCCGAAGATCGTGAGCCGAGCCGGGAGTCGATCGAGCTCACGCGCGAGCTCGAGGACGTCGGCGAGCGACAGGCCGTGCGACGAGACGGCGCCGCCCGTCGGCAGCGATCGGAGATCGTCCCGGTCCCACCGGTGGATCGTCCCGGGCGGCTGTTCGGACCGAGTCGCGTCGACGAGGATCACCCGGTCGCGGCCTTCCCAGACGTCGAGGAGACGCGTGAGGTCCCCGGGGCCCTCGCGCACGTCCGCGGCCAAGATCCCGTGGCGCCCGAGCTCGCGCGCCACGTCCAGGCCGATCCCGTCGTCGGACCGCTCGTCGGTGCCGATGCCGATCACGAGCGGTCGAACCGAACCGGCGCTAGCCACGGTCCACCTCGAGCTTCAGGAAGTGCGTGGCGCACGAGATGCACGGGTCATGGTTGCGGATGGCCCGCTCGCAGGCATCGGCGAGCTCGGGGTCGGGTCGGTCGATCGCCCCGACCACCACGTGACGGACGTCCGCTTCGATCTGAGACTGGTTCTGGGAGGTCGGCGGTACGATCTTCGCCTCCCGGATGCGCCCGTCGGCGCCGAGGTCGTACCGGTGGTAGAGGATCCCCCGCGGGGCCTCGGTGACCGCACGTCCAACGCCGCCGGCGAAGCCGTCCGGTGGCTCGACCCAGGCCCGGTCCGGCGGGCCGTACGACCGGAGGAGGCGCAGGGCCTCCTCGCACGCGAAGGCGACCTCGACGGACCGCACAAGGATGCTTCGGTGCGGGTTGCGCACCTCGGGTTCGAGTCCGACCTCCGCGACGAGGTGCTGGGTACGCGGCGGCAGGCGGTCGCGGTTGAGCGCGTAGCGCGCCAGCGCCCCGACCAGGTACGGTCCCCCGCCCCGCCGTCGGGACTGAAGGGCGTGCGAGTACGGCACCTGGACCTCCTCGAACTCCTCCTCGAAGCGCTCCTGCGGGATCCGCAGCCCGCGGCTCGACACGATCTCCCCCTCGTTCATCGGATAGCCGTCCGGGGCCCGCAGCGCGACGAACTCGTAGTCCTCTTCGACCTTCGGGAACGCGAGGCCGGCGGCGAACCGGGCCGTTCGCTCGGCCGCGAGGAATGCGTCCTCGAGTACGGGCTCGAGCGGGGAGAGCTCCTCCCGTGTCGGCACGCGGTAGAACCCCCCGACGCGCACATTGACCGGGTGGATCTCGCGGCCACCGAGCAGCGTGAGCAGCGCGTTCCCGGCCTTCTTGAGGGCCAGGCCCGTCGCCACCGCCTCCGGGTGGTCCTTCGCGAGCCGGATCGCGTCGGGGTACCCGAGGAAGTCCGGGGCGTGCAGGAGGTAGATGTGGAGCGCGTGGCTCTCGATCCATTCGCCGCAGTAGAGGAGGCGGCGCAGGTCGCGCAACGCCCGGGGGACCTCGAGGCCGAGCGCGCGCTCGATCGCGTGGCAGGCGCTCATCTGGTACGCGACGGGACAGATGCCGCAGATGCGCGCCGTGATGTCGGGCGCCTCGCCGTAGGCTCGGCCCCGGAGGAACGCCTCGAAAAAGCGCGGCGGTTCCCAGATCCGGAGCTCGACGTTCTCGACCGAGCCATCGCGCACCCGCACCGTGAGCGCTCCCTCGCCCTCGACGCGGGCGAGGTACTCGACCCGCACCGTCCGCTCGGTCATCGGTGCGTCCCTTCGGAAGTCACGGTCGCGTCCGCGGCGGCGCGGAACGCGGGGGCGAGCGCGTTGAACGTGCGGAAGACCTGGTGCATCGGCAACGGGGCGAGGCCGACCTCGCGGAGCTTCGCCATCATCGCCGGGACGTTCGGGGTGACCTGCGGCCCGAAGCACCCGTAGCACCCCCGGTCGTACGCGGGGCAGATCGCGCCGCATCCCGCCTGGGTCACGGGCCCGAGGCACGGGGTGCCGCGCGCGACCAGGACGCAGACATTCCCCCGCCGCTTGCACTCGATGCAGACGCTCTCGTTCGGAACATTGGGCGCCCGACCGAGCAGGAACGCCGAGATCACCTCGAGCAGCTGGGCCTTCGAGATCGGGCAGCCGCGCAGCTCGAAGTCGACGCGGACGTGATCCGCGATCGGGGTCGAGGTCGCGAGGGTCTCGATGTACTCGGGCCGCGCGTAGACCGCCCGACGGAACTCCTCGATGTCGGCGAAGTTGCGCAGCGCCTGGATGCCGCCCGCGGTCGCGCACGCGCCGATCGTGACCAGGACCCGGGACTCCGCGCGCACCTCCTGGATGTGACGGACGTCGGCCGGTGTGGTCACCGATCCCTCGACGAGCGAGAGATCGTACGGGCCCTCCACGACGGCGCTCGACGCCTCGCGGAAGTTCGCGACCTCGAGTCGGTCGGTGACCGCAAGGAGCTCGTCCTCGCAGTCGAGCAGCGAGAGTTGGCAGCCGTCGCACGACGCGAACTTCCAGACCGCGAGCCGCGGCCGTGCGCTCGCCATGGGCCTAGACCTCCTTGATCGCGAGGAGCCGCTCGACGGCCGAGTACGGGAGGACCGGGCCGTCCCGGCAGATGAACGGGGCCTGGAATTGGCAGTGCCCGCACAGCCCGATCGCGCATTTCATGTTCCGTTCGAGGGAGAGGAAGATCGCATCCGGCGAGACCCGGCGCGCGACCAGGGCCTGGGCGGTGAGCTTCATCATGATCTCGGGACCGCAGACGAACGCCGTCGTGCGCTCCGGCTCGAACCGAGCATCGGGGATTCGGGTCGTGACGACTCCGACGTCGCCGTACCAATCCCGCCCCGCCGCGTCGACGGTCACCTGGATGCGGAGATCCGAGCGACGGCGCCACTCCTGGATCTCGGAGTAGAAGACGAGGTTCCTCGGGGTCCGGGCCCCATCGATCACCTCGACCCGCCCGTACGACTCGCGGTGCTGGAGGATCTCAGAGAGCACCGGCCGCAACGGCGGGAGACCGAGGCCCCCAGCCACAATCACGAGGTCGCGGCCGGCCGCCTCGCCGACGGGCCAGCCCCGACCGTACGGACCCCGGACCCCGACCGTGTCGCCCGGCGTGAGACGGGTCAGCGCGCTCGAGACCTTGCCGAGGGCCTGGACGGTGTGGACGAGCTGGCCCTCCGGCCCGCCGCCCGAGATCGAGATC
>JASHUJ010000046.1 GCA_030040035.1 Thermoplasmata archaeon | reverse complement strand
CCCAGATCTTCGTCGTCAACAGCTACGTGCTGATCTTCGCCGACTTCTCGGTGATCCTCCTCCTCTTCGCGGCGGGGCTCGGGAGCGGATTCTCGGGTCTTCGCGCCGCGGGGGCGTGGGCGGTCGGAGCGGCCATCGCCGGTGATTTCGTCCCATTCACCCTCGTCTTCGTGGTCTTCTCGCGGTTCGATTCGATCGACGCGGCGCTGCTCATTGCGGTCGCCGCGGCGGCGACGAGCTCGGCGGTCGTGACGTCGCTCGTCCGTTCGGCCGGCCTGGCGCGCGATCCGACCGGTCAGTTCCTCGTCAACGTCGCGGCGCTCGACGACGTCGTCGCGCTGAGCCTGCTGTCCGCGGCGCTGACGATCATCGGCGGCCGGTTCGACGTCCTCTCGGTGACGGGCAGCGTCCTCGAGTCGGTCGTGGCCTGGGTCGTCCTCCTGCTGGCGGCCGTCCTGATCCTGCCGCGCTTGCTGCGGGTGCGGCACGTCCGGGAAGCCCAGGCGATGCCGTTCCTCTTCCTGTTCGTCCTGGTCGTGATCGTCGTTTCCCTCGGGTTCTCGGCCGTGATCGGCGCGTTCATCGCCGGTCTCGCGATCGCCGAGAGCCTCGTCGCGAGCCGGACGCGCGAGATCACCGACGTGCTGCTGATCCTGTTCGGCTCGCTGTTCTTCGTGGTCACGGGAGCGCAGTTCAACGTCTCGCTCTTCGCCGACGTCACGGTGATTGGGCTCGCTCTCCTGCTCGCCGCGCTCGCGGCCGTGGGGAAGTTCGCCGGCGTGTACCCGTTCGCTCGACGTCGGCTCGGCGCCGGAGGGAGTTCGATGACCGTCTCGGCGGGGATGATCCCGCGGGGCGAGATCGGGCTCATCGTCGGGTCGATCGGGTTCACGACCGGCCTGCTCTCCTCCGAGATGCTCGGGGAGATCCTCCTGATGTCGATCGTCACCACGCTCGTCGGCGCGGCGTGGTTCCGTCGCCGGCTCGCGGCCGAGCGGACGACGATCGACCCGCCCGGTCCGATCGGGACCCCGGGCGCCGCCCCCGAGGCTCCCCCGCTTCGGTGAGCGTCGGACCGCGTCGTCGGCGGGTCGGTCGGGCGGCGACGGACAAAAATTGATAAGTGTCGAGCCGCCCGGGAGGCCGACCGTGGCGCAGAAATCCGCGGGCTCGGAGGATCGGACGAGCGCGGCTCCGGACGTTCAGTTGCCCCGGTCGATCTTCGTGCCCGATGACGACCCGCACCGGGAGGCGCGCGAGGCGGTCTATGCCGTCCTGTCCGACTCGTTCATGGCGTTCATCTCGCTCCTGCTCGTCCCGATCATCGTCATCCCGTTCTTCGTCACGCTGCCGGCCTCGATCCAAGCGATCTTCGACTGGAGCGACGTCACGATCATCCTGTTCTTCGTCGCCGAGTATGCGTCCAAGTTGTACCTCGCCCGCGACCGCTGGGCGTACGTCCGCTCGCCGTGGCATCTCCTCGACCTCGCGGTCATCGTCCTCTCGTTCGTCTCCTACGTCCCGATCTTCGGGCTGAGCGGGAAGGGCTCCGCGCTGCTCCTCGTCCGGCTGCTCCGGCTCCCTCGGGTCTTCGCGGTGACCGGCCGCGCGGCGGGGAGCCGGCTCGGACCGGAGAAGTCGACTGGGGAGGCCCCGCCGGCCGAGCCGGAGGTCGGGATCCGCGAGATCGACCCGACCCACCTCACCGAGGTGCACGTCCTGAGCTGGGAGGAGCTCGCCGAGCATCTCGGGACCGACCGGCCGGAGTGGATCCATCTCTCGAACTTCTCGGACGCCGCGCTCGCCCGGTTGAGTGCGATCCTCCACGTCCCGCACCACCACCTGCGGCTCGATCAGGTCGACGATCTGTGGCCCCACATCGGGCGCGTCGAGCGGGCCGTGCTGCTCTTCCTCCAATCCGGAGAGATCCGGTACCCCAAGCAGTCCCGAGAGTTCTACACGATCGCCCGACGTGGGGCGGTGATCGTCGTCCAGGGTCCGAAGGTGATCTCGATCACGCCCCACGGGCTCGACCCGTTCCCGCGCGTGCTGGGGTGGCTGCAGAGCGGGCCGCTCCCGCCCGAGACGTTCGCGGTCCGGGTCGTCGAGGGTCTCCTGGACACCACCTTGCGGGAGTACCGTGGCCTCCTCACCGACGTCGAGCTCGAGGTCAGCCAGATCGCCCGGACGCCCCGCTCGCGCCTGCCGAAGGACTTCCTCGCCCGGATGTACGAGCTCCAGAAGACGGTCGGGCGCCTCTCGACGAACCTCGTCCACTTCCGCGAGCTCGTCAGCCGACTGAACTCGGGTCGGATCCCGCTCGAGGGGATCGACGACGACGCGAAGGGCCGGTTCGAAACGCTCGGCGACGAGACCGGCTTCCTGAGCGAGATCGCGAACGACGCGACCGAGCGCCTCGGCACCATCGTCGACGTTTACATCAACCAGTCGTCGTTCGAGACCAATCGGATCCTGAAGATCCTCGCCGTCATCACGGCGATCGCGATCATCCCGGCCACGATCGGGGGGCTCCTCGGCGTGAGCGGGCCGTACATCTTCGAGCTGTGGCAGATCGTGATCGTCGTCGTGCTGAGCATGATGTTCGTCACGTACTGTTTCCTCAAGCTCGGATGGTTGCGGACGTAGGCCCCGTCCGAGCGCCTCCCGCCGGACGGACCGGCCCGCACGACGGCGTTTTTCCGTTCGCGCGGCCCTACCCAGCCGACCGGAGCGGGGACGGATGGAATCGATGCCCGTCGAACGATGCCCGAAGTGCGGGAAGCCGGTGAGCCACTACGAGGACCGCGAGGTCCGCGTCCGTTGGTGCGGTTTTCCCGAAGCGCACTACTGGAACTGGCAGCTCAAGGTACCGAAGCTTCAGATGCGGCCCTGAGCCGGGGGCGCGAGCGATCCGTCCCCGCCGTCCGCCGTCCGGCCCGCCCGGCCGATCCGCTCGCCCCCCGCGGCTTGGGATCCGGGGCGGGCGGCAAGCGTCGCCGCACGTCGAGGCGGAACTCGAGGATCTCCCACGTGCCGGTCGCGTCGACCGACGGTCGGTCGGGGAACGCTCCCGCGACCACGGTCTCGACCAGGCGACGGGCGGCTCGGCGGGTCTCGGCGAGCGTTCGGCCCTCGACGGTGCCGAGCCCGTCGGCCCAGGCCAGGTAGCCGGTCGGGGTCCGGAACACGCGCACCGGGAACGCGGACGTGCTCCCGCGGAGGTCCGCTCGGGAGTATCCGGGTGCCGGGGAGATAACGAAACGGCCGGGCCCTCGGGACGGCGAGCCCTCCCTACGCGGGGATCGGTCGAGCGATCGCCCGCGGTTCGAGAGCCCCGCCCGCCTTGCGGGCGAGGAAGAGGGCGTGGCCCCCGTCCCCTTCCGGAACGAAGCGCCGTCGGACGCGCGCGAAGCCGACCTCGGCGAACCACCGGGCGTACGTCGCCCCGTCGGTGTGGCTCCAGTACATCTTCGCGTTCGAGCCCAGCCAATCGTCCTCGACGCCCGTGTACGCCGTCTCGCCGGTCGTCACGAGCACGAGGCCGCCCGGCCGGAGCCAGCGGTGGATCCGCCCGAGGAGCGCGCGCTGCTCATCGAGCGGCACGTGGATCAGGGCGTAGAGGCAGACGACGCCCGCGAACGACTCCGGGGGGAAGCGGATCGACGATATGTCGGCCCGGAGGAACTGCGCGTCCGGCACGTAGCGTCGGGCCCGTTCGATCTGGACATCGGAGATGTCGACCCCGGTGACCCGGAACCGTTCGGAGAGCAGGCGCGAGTCCGGGATGCCGCATCCGCATCCGAGGTCGAGCACGTCGCTGCCCGGCTCCAGGTAGCGGAAGAACGGCTGGAGCCATTCCTCGTGATCGGAGAGCGTGTGATGGAAGACGTCCGGTCCGGAGGGTCCGGGTCGGTAGTAGACCGAGGCCCGGTTCCAGCCATGTCGGACCAGGCCCTTCGGATCCGCTTGGCGGCTCGCCGGCCGCGCACTCGACATAAGCAACCCGCTCCAAGAGCGTAAGATACGTACTATCCCTCGTCCTACGGAAGAACCTGTGGGTCGGCGATCCGGACTTCGATGGGTTCGAACGCCGGGGTCTCGGGAGCGAGCCCCGCAGCCGGCCGAGCCGCCACGGCCCAGTCGCGGAACGAAACTGAGCGGCCTCCGCTCGAGGGAAAACGTTACCTTCGGCGGCTCGTGACGAACGCCGCAACCTAAGAGTCATCGGAGCGGCGTTCCGGCCTCGGACGGGCCCCTCGGCCCCTCCACCGAGCTCCCAGCCCCCCGAGTCTCGGCGGAGGCGTAGACCACGACCGATCGCGAAGTCATCGTCCGCGCGAGCGACCTCGGATTCGCCTATCGGACCGATCTCTTCGCGGTCCGCCACCTCGACTTCGAGCTGGTCCGGGGCGAGGTCTTTGGACTGCTCGGGCGCAACGGAGCGGGCAAGACGACGACCGTCCGCCTGCTGACCACGCTGTTGCCCCCGACCGAGGGCGGCGGCATGCTGTTCGGCAAGGAACTGCGCCAGTGCGGGCGCGCCGAGCGCGCCCGGATTGGCGTCGTCCTCCAGTCGGAGTCCCTCGACTTCGTCAGCGTCGAGCAGAACCTGCGGCTCTACGCGTTCCTGTGGGGCGTTCCGCGGGAGGTCGCCAAGGCGCGCGCCGAGGAGATGCTCGAGCTGTTCGAGCTCGGCCCGATGCGCGATCGGCGACCATGGGGCTTGTCGGGCGGCGAGCGGCGACGGTTCCAGGTCGCGCGCGAGCTGATGCACGAGATGGAACTCCTCTTCCTCGACGAGCCGACGGTCGGCCTCGACGCGCTCACGCGGACGCGGATCCTCGATTATCTCGCCGGACGCGCCCGGCGGGGCCTCTCGATCGTCTTCACGACCCACATCCTCCACGAGGCCGACCGCCTTTGCGACCGGATCGGGGTCATGAACGCCGGTCGCCTCGCGACCGTCGGTTCGCCCGACGAGATCAAGCGCGCCTACCGGGGCGCGCGCACCGTGGAGGCGGAGTTCGCGCGTCCGCTCTCGGTCCCCGAGGGCGGCGACCTCCGCGCGACGCTCGAGCGGCTCGGCGAGGAGTTCGTCCTCGTGGAAGCGCACGACGACCTCCTCCTCTTCCGGGCGCGCAACGCGGAAGCGCTCGTCGCGGAAGTGGCGCGCTGGGCGGGCGCGCGCGGGATCGACCTCGAGCGGATCGCGGTCCAGGAGGCGACGCTCGAGGACGCGTTCGTCCGCCTGGTGAGCGATCCCACGCCGCTCGGCTTCCCGAGCCCGGAGGTCGGCTGATGCCGCTCCCGCCGGTGTTCCGGCTGGTGGTCCGGAACTTCCGGGCGAGCATCGATCCGATCACGCTGCTCGTGATGTTCGGGCAGCCCGCGTTCCTCATCGTCATCCTCGGGACGATGTTCAACCAGCTGATCCCCTCGGTCGGCTCGTCGGGGAGCTACATCGACTTCCTCGTCCCCGGCATGATCGCCTCCCAGATGATCACCGGGGCGGTCCTCGCCGGACGGACCTTCTGGCTCGACCGGCGCTGGTCGATGGTCGAGCAGATCTTCTCGGGCCCGTTCCGCCGCTCGGAGTACCTGGCCGCGCTCCTTCTCACGACGCTCCTGTTCGCGCTCGTCGGGGTCGGAATCCTCACGCTCGTCGCGCTGCCGCTCATCGGCCTCCCGCGCCTCTCGACGGTCGAGCTCCTCGTGATCCTCGGCACGATCGCGCTCGGGGCGACGTTCTTCGGGGCGCTCTTGATCGCGATCGGCGGCCGGATCCGCTCGGCGAACCTCTACTTCACGATCCAGTCGCTGCTCCAGTACTTCCTGATCTTCATCTCGACCGTCTACTACCCCGTGACCGCGAAGACCCCGCTCGCGCTCCGCGCGGTCGTGTACGCGAACCCGCTCACCTACGCCGCGAACACCGTGCGCGACGCGTTCAGCCACACGTTCGGCCCCTCGGACCTCACCGCCGGGGCCGTCCTGGCCGGGCTCGGCATCTGCACGTTCTTCCTCGCGGTCGCCTCGTTCCGACAGCTCGAGTTCGGGCCGGTGCAGTGACGCCGACCGCGCGGGCGACGGACCGCCGGGGCCGGTCGCCGCGGCCTCAGGCGTAGCCGAACTGGCGACGGGCGAATTCGCTCATCCGGTCCGGTCCCCACGGCGGCTCCCAGACGATGTCGACCCGGACCTTCGCGAGCCCCGAGGCCTCGCGCGCCGCCCGCGTGACCTCCTCGGTGAACGCCTCGACCGCAGGGCAGCCCGGGCTGGTGAGCGTCATGCGGATCGTCAGCTCGCCCGCGTCGTTCCACTCCATCCCGTAGATGAGGCCGAGGTCGAGGACGTTCATCGGGATCTCGGGGTCGTAGATGTTCTTCAATGCGGCCCGGATCTTCTCCTCGATCGCCGCGTGTTCCGCGGTCGCGGGAGCGGTCGAGGCGCCCTCGGAGGAGGCCGCGGGGGTCGGTGCCGGTGCGGGCGGCGCCACGGACGACGGGAGGAACGGCCCCACGACCTCGAACCCCGGCGGTTGGTGGTCGGCGTGGTAGCGGATCTCGGCATCCCGCAGGAACTGCAGCGTGCTTCCGTCGAGCAGGAGCGGGACCCCGTCCAGCTCGAGCGGCACGTCGCGGTGCGACGGGCGGTCGATCATCATCTGGGCGTGGGGCCGGATGCCCCGCTCGACCCAGACGCGGACGCCCGAGCCCGCCGGTCGGCTCGCGAGCGCCTCCTTCAGCGCCGCGCGCGCCGCCGGCGCGAGGCGGAGCCGGAGGGTCGCGGTGGGGTCTTCGTCGGGCATGCGATCGCCTCGTCCCACTAGGGACCCTCGGGGTCTTACCGCTATCGTGGGGGGCGCGTCGGCCTCAGCCGCCGGTCACGTCCTCGAGGAACTCCCGGATCGTGCCGAGGAACTCCCGGGGCTGCTCGAGGACCTCCATGTGGCTGCTGTGCGGCAACACGCGGAGGTGGGCAGGCTCGATGCGCTCGGCCATCTCCATCGACGGCTCGAGGAAATAGTCGTACTTCCCGACGACGACGACGCTCGGCGTCTCGATCTTCGAGTAGTACTTCCGGCCGTCCCAGGACGCGAGCGTGCCGTCGACGACGAACTCCGCGCCGGTACGGGTCATCATCGCGTGGTAGACGGTGGGGAAGATCCGGGTCGCCTTCCAGTCGGCCGGGGTCGAGGTGAGGAACCGGCTCTGGAACGGTTGCGCGATCCGTTCCACGATCCGCTGGTACTCGGCGGAGCTGTACGCTTTCGCCCGGGTGAGCTCCCGCAGGCGCGAGCGCTGCTTGGGGGACGCCGACGAGAGCATCAGGCGATTCGCGGCCCGGACCTCCTCCGCGCTTCCGGCGGTCGCGCAGAGCAGGAGCGACGTCAGCCGCCGCTCGTAGCGGTGGGCGTACTCGAGCGCGACGAAGCCGCCCGCGGAATAGCCGAGCAGGTGCAACTCCCGGATCCCGAACGCCCGTCGGATCGCCTCCACATCCTCGGCGAGGTTGCCGACCGTGTATTCGCTCCGGTTCTTGGGCGCCCAGCTGTGGCCGACGCCGCGCGGGTTGAACAGGATCACGCGCAGGTTCGAGTTGGCGAGGCGCAGCAGCCCCCGGAGATAGTGGTAGGTCAGTCCCGGCCCGCCGGGATGCACGAGGAGGGTCGCGGGACCGCGGCCCTGCGCCACGTATTCGAACGAGCGGTGCCCCGGGACCGTCACGGTCCGCACCCGCGCCATCACTGGCCGTATCACCTTCCGCCCAAAAGCGTCGCGTCGCGCCGGGCGGACGAGCGCCGGCGTTCCGAGGCATGCCTCGAGGGGGAGGACGCCTCGGCCGGACGCCCCGGCCCGGCGACGATACGTTTATTCCCTTCTCCTCTCGTGTCGGGCGAGTCCGACCGCTCCGGTCACGGCCGGGGGCGGCGGGTGGGCAGGTCCGTTGGCGATGGACGATGCGGCACCGAGGTCGGCTCGACCCCGCGACGGTTCGCCGACGTTCCTGGAGATTTCGAGCGACGACCCCGTCTCGACGCGCCGGTTCTGCGAGAACGTGTTTGGCTGGAACTTCCAACCGTCGCGAGATCCGGCGCCGGAATCGGGGTTCGAATTCGAGACGCCCGAGGGCGGGCAGGGTCGTCTCCATCCGCCGCCCCAGCCCGCGGAGCCCGAGCGGATCAGCCGCATCCGGGTCGTCGATCTGGGATCGACCCTCGAGCGGGCCACGCGCGCCGGCGGTTCGTTGTTGCTGCCCCGGGTCGATGCCCCCGGGATGGGCAGCTTCTTCGTGGTGCGCGTGCCCGGCGGTCCGATCCTGACCTGCTGGGAGGCCGAAGCGCCGAACCGCGCCCGTCGCCGCTAGCCGGTCCTACGTTCCGCCCAGAACCAGCGCGTACCCGGACGGCGCCGATCGACGTGCCGCTCGCCGCGCCGTCGGCGCCAGGCGGGCGGCGGGAGGGGCGACGCGATCAGGACGGGGCCGCCGACCGGGCCCGTTCACAGCGCGCGAGCACGCTCAACGCCTCGACGGTCGCCCACCGGCTGGGCTCGTTCGGCGGCTCGAGCCGGAACGGATAGACCGGCCCCTCGAAGCTATACCCTCCGCGCGCGGCGTCGAGGTCGGGGAGATCGGCGTCCAGCGCCCAGCTCCCGTCGGGCCGGCGCTTGTCGGTGAGCCAGCGCAGCGCGGGCCCCAGGCGCGGGTCGGCGCCGTAGCCGAGCTTCGTCAGCGTGCGAAGACCGACCAGCACGTCGTAGTAGTAGTGGTTCGGATAGTGGATCCGGAACCACGGCGGGTAGCGGGTCCGGCCCTCGTTCATCAGGCGACGGCGCAGGTAGAACTCCGCGCCGCGCTCGATCGAGCGTCGGAGCGCCGCGCTGCGCGAGGCTTCCGGGATCTCGGCGAACGCGGCGAGCGCTTCCCAGCCGTCCAGCGTGCCGGTCCGGGAGCGGAAACAGTGCCAGCCGCCGTCCGGCTTCTGGTCCCGGAGGAGCCAGGCGATCGAACGCTGGACGGCCGGATGGTCGAGGTACCCGAAACGGACCAGCGTCCGGACCGCGTTCCCGGTGACGCAGACCTCGCCGTTGCGTCCGGAAAGGTCGCCGCGGGCGCCGCTCCATCGGCGGAGCCAGAGCTCCGCCGCGCGACGCACTCGCCGATCGCGCCGATCGAGTCCGAGGTCGCCGAGCACGATCAGGCGCCAGTTGAGGACGATGTACTTCGGACGGTACAGCTCGTGCTCCGAGGAGCCGGGTGTGACCCAGTGGCCATCCGGGAACTGGTCCTCGAGGATGCCGGCCGCCCATCCGGTGCGCCCGATCGCGCGCCGGGCGGCCCGGACGGCCGGGTCGGTGACGGGCCGGCCCTCGACTTCCGTCAGGAACCGGAGTCGGACGCTCGGGTCGGAAGTCCGGCCCGCCAACCACGTTCGAAGTCGGGGTGCGACACGCATGGGCGCGTCACGTTCGCCGGGCTCATTACGACACGGTCGGGGCCGAGCCCGATGGGGGAGCTCAGGACCGGGTGGGTCGGCGCGCCCGGAGGTGCGGGCACCGGGATTTGAACCCGAGTTATAGGCTTGGCAAGCCTATGTGATAACCAGACTACACTATGCCCGCAGCGGCCGGTGCGAATCGCCGGGCTATCTAAAGCCACCGGCGGCGGGAACGATCATCGCGAAGGACCGACGGACGTCGAGGGGCGAGGCGGGGGTGCCGCCCGCCAGCGCCGCGGGAT
>JASHUJ010000045.1 GCA_030040035.1 Thermoplasmata archaeon | reverse complement strand
TCGTCTGCCGCAGCTCCCCGGCCGCTTCCGCGATCTCCACGTCGACGACTTCCACCGAATAGTTTGGGGAAGTGAGAAGGTGGCTCAGAAAGGCCTGCCAGACCGACCGGGCTTCGGCGGGCTCGAGACCCGCGCGGACCTCCGCGACCGTCACCGTCGAAACGATGGCACGGACCCGTTCGGCATCGATGCGATTGAGCAACTTTCGGCAGGCGTCGTAACCCGCCTCGTTCGGGTTCCGAGCCGAGACGAAGATGTTAGTGTCGACGACGACGGTCGGACCACTCACGCCGAAGCCTCCGCTGCTGCGACACGGCTGGCTCCTTCGTCGGGCCGAGCCGTCCCAGAATCTCGGTGAGCGTTGAGGGTTCCGCTTTTTGCAGCACGGCTCGATTCCCCCGCTCGAGGTCGAAGCGAACCTTGTCCCCCGGACGCATCCCCAGGGCATCCCGAATGTCCTTCGGGATCGTCACCTGACCCTTCGTGCTGATCGTACCGACTTCGGTCGCCATTCTTACCTCCATGTAAAGCGTTCCTTACTATTTCATCCTACGCGCCGAGAGGGCGACATCCTGTGGCCGGGAGCCGGTTCGGCACGGCGGATCGACTACACCGACCCGAGCGGGTTTGGTATCTGGGTGCCAGCTCAGCGCCCAGAGTCGCTTTCTCGACGAGGGCGAGCCTTTCCCAATGGAGAGTCACCGTCGACCTCTGCGGCGTGAGTTTGAAAGTCGCTACGGAAGAGTTCAAGCCGAAATATCGGAGGGGGTATTCGAACCCCCGGGGGGTTCAAATCCAGTGGAACGCGGGCCAGGCAAGGGCTATCGCTGGTAGACCCTACGGCGGTGGTCGACTCTCTCCACAGTGACTACCCGCTCCGAGGGCGAGAGCGCCGCGAGCAGGCGATAATCGCCTACCCTAAGTTTGCGTTCGTCAGAGTCCACGAGCTTTTCGAAGAAGTGGTCGGGGTCGGCCGAAGCCCGCTCTAAGCGCTCGATAATTCGGCGCGCGACGGATCGATCCAGGGACCTTAGATCGCGAATCGCAGTGTCGGTCCACCGAATCTTCCAAGGCGTCAGAGACCCAACCGCTTCTTGACAAGGTTGTGGTCCGTCACTCGCCGTGCGCGGAGGTCAAGTCGGGCACTGAGGAGCCCGATTCGGAACGCGTCGGTGTACAATCCCTCGTCGTCCCCCTCTGGAACCAGAGAAATCAGCTTGTTCAGCAACTCGTCATAGGTCTCTCGAGGAGTCGCTTTGAGGGCTGCGAGCTTGTGGCGAGTCGAAGAGGACAGCTGGATTGTCGTGATCATCAGCTATGCGATACCACATAGCTCTCATATAGCTTCGCACACTTTGGAACGGTGAAGGACGTCACTCGAAACGGAACATCAAGATGATGTGCTGGGGGAGTTGCGGCTTCGAACTCTGGAGGAACGTGAGTGAGCCGGGCGCAACCCATCGCGAAGGTGACACGAGAGATTGCCGCGAAGCCCGTCGAAGTATTCGAAGCGTGGACCAACCCCAAGCATCCGGCGACCCCTTGGTCCCAACATCACGGGATTCGGCTCGCTATCGTGAACCGTGATATTGGCGGGCTGTTCTACATCAATATGGGCCCGCCCATGCCCCTACCAACCCCTTCGGCCGCTTCGTGCGACTCGACCGGCCCAGCTGGATCGAGCACACTTGGGCCTCGGAAGGAACCCTTGGTGCAGAAACCAAATTCAGGATTTTGTTGCAGGGTAAGGGGAAGGGGACCCAATTTGCCCTTCGCCACATGGGCCTCCGGGACTCTAGAATGGCCCTTGCTCACGAGGAGGGGTGGGGAATGATCATAGGATGGCTCGCGGCCGGCTTCGAGCCTCGCAAGCGTGGGTCAACGCGCTGACAAGAGGAAGGGTTCGATGAAGGGGAAGGACTACACCGTTTCGATTCTGGTGGACAAGACTCCGAAGCAGGTGTACGAAGCCGTCAACAACGTCCGCGCCTGGTGGTCGGGCGAGATCACCGGCCGAACCGATAGGCTCAGTTCTCAGTGGACATACCGGTACCAGGATCTTCACCGCAGCACGCAGAAGATCACGGAAATGGTGCCCGGAAAGAGGGTCGTGTGGCACGTCACCGACAGCTACCTGAGCTTCGTCAAGGACAACCGGGAGTGGAACGGCACGGACATCGTCTTTGACATCGCGATGAAGGGAGACAAGACCGAACTCCGATTCACCCACGTCGGTCTAGCTCCGGCGGTGGAGTGCTACGGTGATTGCTCAAGCGCGTGGCGCTTCTACATCAAAGACAGCTTGCGAAAACTCATCACGACCGGACAGGGCACACCCAATCCAACCGAATAGCCCGAGGGCTCGAGCGGGCGCGCGTGGCGCGCCCCCATGAAGCTCCGCAACTGGAATGCGGGCGAGTCGTACGGAGACTTAACGGCTAAACCTTCGATTAACGGCTCAAATCCGGGTACGTGAGGGTTCAAATCCGAAGTGTCGGAGGGGGGATTTGAACCCCCGACCCCAGGATCTCTCCCGGAGCGCGGTATCGCGCCCCGCTATGAGTCCCGTGCTCTACCAGGCTGAGCCACTCCGACGGGTGCCGAAGACAGTCGCGCGCACGGGAGGATTAGACTGTCGACACATCGCCCGCGGGGGCGACGGGGGCGCCCTCGGGCGCCGCGGGTCCTTCCATCGCGGGGCTCGTCTCAGGAGCCGGAAGCTCGTCGGAGATGGTGCCGAGCACCTCCGAGCGGCGGATCTCGATCTTCTTCAGCGGATAGAGCGTCTTGACGCCGTGGGCCATCACCTTCGAGAGCTCCCCCTGCAGCATCTCCCGGACGAACTCGGGGGACGTGCGAAGTTGCGCCTCCTCGGTGAGCGTGGAGACGATCTTGTGCCGGAGCTCGGCGCGCAGCCGGGTTTGCAGGCGCTGCTCGCTGACCGCGACTGGCTTGAGCACGATCTGAACCCCGTCCTTGGTCGTGACCGTGAGGGCGGTATCGATCTTCGAGCGCTTGCGGCGCGCCAGGCGCCGCACGTAGTCCGACGTCAGATCGTGACCGATGAACCGCGCCTCGGCGACGCCGTCGCCCGAGATCCGCTCCACCCGGAAGCGCAACTTGACATGCGCCTTTGCCGCGTCGGCCGCGCCCGACAGCTCGGGCAGGGTCGTCTCGAGAGTTCGACCGACGACCTGCTCCGGCTCGCTCGCCACGGTCTCGCCGAGCTCGAGGTGCTGGAACAGGCCCGGGGCGCGGACCTTGAACCAGTGCTTCGCCCGCCACTTGTCCTTGACCGTCCGGGCCAAGGCGGGCTTCTTCGCGGCGGACTCCTTCTCGGCCATTCGTGCGCGGCGCGCGGACTCGGACGTTCTACTTAAACCTGCCTCGTTGCGGACGGACACCGACGCCCGTCCGGCGTCCTCGGAACGATTGAAGGCCGAGATCTAACGCGCGGCAAACTAGATATCCCAAACCCAGTTGCGCGCGCCGTGGCGGCGGCATCGCGCGAGATGGCGCGCCCCGGCACCCGCGCGACCGCGGCGGAGCTCATGGCGTCCGGGGTGACCGTCGAGACTCCCGGGGAGCGGTTCCGCTCCGAGGTGCTACGACTCCTCGACGGGCTCCGCGCGAAGGGTCTCGGACGCGCCGAGGCGGTCCGTGCGCTCTTTCCCCGGACCGTATTGCCGGACGCGACCTACGAGGATCTGGTCACCGCGGTCGTGTCGGGCTCTCACATCTTGCTCTTCGGCCCCTCCGGCGCGGGGAAGACGAGCCTCGCGCGCGATCTCTGGAGCCTGTTCCCGAAGGCGGTGTGGGCGGTCGAGGGTTGTCCGGTCCTCGATCACCCGCTCTCGCTGACCGATGCTGCGGTCGCGGCCCGCTTCCCCCCCTGTCCGATCTGCCGCCGTCGATTCTCGGCCGGAGGAGACCCCGCGAACTTCGACCCCGCGACGATCGATCCGAAGAAGGTGCCGGGCGAGTTCGTCCTGCTCCGCGAGGGGTTCGGCTTCGCCCGGCTTCAGGGTAGCTCCGAGGTCTTCCCGGACCACTTGACCGGGAACATCAACCTCCGGAAGCTCGAGGAGGTCGGGGACCCGATGAGCCCCCTCGTGCTCGAGCCGGGGAAGCTCCTGCAGGCGAACCGTGGATTCCTGCTCGTCGACGAGATCGGGAAGCTCCCGCTCGGCACGCAGAACGTGCTGCTCCAGGCCCTGCAAGAGGGCACGGTGACCCCATCGAAGTCCCGGGAGACATTCCCCGCGTGGTTCGTCGCCGTGAGCACGTCGAACCTCTCCGATCTCGACAACATCAACGACCCGCTCTCCGACCGTCTCACGAGCTTGCACGTCACGTACAACAGCCGCCACGCCGACAACCGCCACATCGTCGAGCTCGCCCGCGGGGAGGTCGGCGCGGAGTACGTCCCCGAGGTGCTCGTCGACGCCGGCGTGCGGGTCATCGAAGCCTGGCGTCTCCGCATGAGCGAGGACAACCCCGACATCGGCGAGGTCGGTTCGAACCGGACGCTGATCGACGTCGCCCACCGGACCGCGGCGATCGCCGCGCTCGCGGGACACGCTCCCCCGATCCAGGCCGACCTACGGGCTGGTCTCGTCCACGCGATGCGCGGGCGCATCCGGGCCCGCAGCGGCGATTCCTTCCGCCAGAACGAGAAGCGGGTCGGCGACTTCATCGAGCAGTACCTTGCCCCGGCCCTCAAGCGAAGCGCCGGCGTCTACTGGTGCCGGTACTACCACGACGCGCTCAAGGAAAACAAGGGCGAGGCCGAGGCACTCGTCGGCGAGGGGCGCCGGCTCAAGGACGATGCGGAGCTGAGGTCGCAGCTCGCGAACGACGGCGCGCTCTTCCCCAAGTTCCGCGGCTTCTCTGCGTACGTGGTCCAGCGCGAGCGTCCCGGCCCCGACGTACCCGCCACGGACGCCGCGGTGAACGTTTTCCGGCTCCTCGAGGAGTTCTCGCTGTTCTCCTGCCGCGAGGAGGACGCCGACGACGCCCCCCTCTGACGGGGCGGTCACCCTCCCCGACTGCCGCGACTATCCGGACGACGTCGTCTCGGACGATCTGCTCGACGCGCTCGACTCGGCGGCGCTCGTCCGAGCCCTCGCCGAACAGGGCGTCGACGGCGCGCGGGCACTGGTCCGGACGAAGGCCGCCGAGGACCGAGAACTGCGCGAGCGTCTCGAACGACTGCGGGAGCGTCTCCGGCGGCAGGCGGCCCGGCGGGTCGCGCATCTCGTCGAGGAGTACGACCACCGCGTCGAGGAGCTCGCCCTCGTGAGCCAGAAGTCGGACGAGGAGGTCGCGCGCCAGATCGCCGAGCTCGAGGAGCGCCTTCGATCCGCGCGGTCGATCGACTGGTCGCGGATGCCGCCTTCCGACCTGCTCGACGACATCCGTTCCGCGCTCCTCCTTCCGGACGCGTCCTGGAATCAGCCGCCGCCTCGGCCCGGGATCTTCGCCCGCCTTCGTGCCGCGTTCGCCCGATTCTTCGCCTGGCTCCGCCGACTGTTCTCCCGGTCGAAGGCCCCCGCGTCGGCCGGTTCGCCCCGAGGACGGACGATCCCGATCGCGGTGCCCTCGCTGGCGGGCCGTGCGATCGGCCCGTCCGAGATCGGCGAGACCCTAGCCCGACTCTCGCCGGCCGAACGGAACGAGCTCTCCGACAGTGTGAGCGGCTCGCTGCGCGCTCGCGAGCGGTCGCTCGAGCGGGAGGCCGAGGCGAAGCGGCGGGAGGCCGAGGCCCAGCGACGCCGTCTCGAGGCGGAGCGCGACGAGGCGCGGCGCCGCGCCGAGTCGGAGACCGAGGCCCGGGTCCGGGCGGGCGAAGAGCGGCGGCTGGAGCGGGAGCTCAAGGAACGCGGCTTCGTCGCGGAGCGAGCCGGCGAGCTCATCGTCACCTACGGGCTCGTCGAGCGCTTCGCCCGGCTCCTGCTCGAGGAGGAGAGCCGCAAGCTCCCCGGGGACATCCGGCTCTCGCTGAAGGGCGGCGGGTCGACGGGGGTCTACGAGAAGGCGCGACTCCGCCAGCCCGAGGAGGTCGCGCACCTCGACCTCCCGGGTTCCCTGCTCGCCGCCCGTCTCGTGGGGTCGCGGCACATCGACGAGTCAACGAGCTACATCTACCGGGAAGTGACGAGCGAGCGCGTCCACGTCGTGCTCGCCTTCGACCGGTCGGGCAGCATGGCGGAGTCCGGCAAGCTCGAAGCGGCGAAGAAAGCCCTGCTCGCGCTCTACGTCGCGGTGCGGCGTCGCTACCCGGACGCGACGGTCGATCTCCTGGCGTTCGACAACGACGTCCAGGTCCTCGATCTGGTCGAACTGTGGGAGTGCCGACCGGGCGCGTTCACCAACACCGCGGAAGCGCTCCGGGCGGCCCACCTCCTCCTGCGGGCGTCGCGGGCCTCGCGCCGGGAGCTCTATCTCATCACCGATGGGCTGCCCGAGGCGTACACCGACGACGACGGGCGGGTCCGGAGCGGCCAGCTCGACGTCGCGCTCGAACACGCGCTCGAACGCGCACGCGAGCTCGCCACGGTCGTACCGCTCCGATCGACCGTCATCCTCCTCAAGTCCGCGCACCCCGAGTACGAGGTCGCCGCCCGGAGCGTGGCCCGGACGCTGGGCGGCGAGCTGGTCGTGACCGAGCCGTCCCACCTCGGGGTCGAGCTACTCGTGCGCTGGGCGCACGGCACGCAGACGGAGCGGCGGGTCACGTCCGCCTCCCCGCCGCCGCCACCGGTCGCCTCCGCCGGACCGCGCGCTCGCCGGCGCCGGGCGGACCGCCGCATGGGCGGATAGGACCCCCCGCCGCCCGCGGGCCAACACTTTATCTCCCGCCGCCCTCGTTCGGGGCAGCGAGGGATGCGATGCCCGAAAGCCGCGAACAGGCGCAGTTCCGCCGCCATCTCGCCGACATGCGACACGCGGCCGGCGGTCTCGGCCGCGATTTTGCGTCCGAGTTCTCCGACCTCGACCAGAAGATCGAACGCCTCGGCCACGTGACCGCCAAGCAGGCAAAGTCGCTCGCCTCCGACATCCAGGACGAATTCTCGCGGGTCGGCAAGTCGATGGACGAGGAGATGCGGCGGCTCCCCCAGCGGTTCGCGAACGCCGGCGCGGCGATCGGCTCCGGGACCGCGCGCGCCGCCGGAGCGGCCCGCGACGCGGTCGTCACCGCCGGGCACAAGGCGAAGCAGGGGACGAAGAACGCGCTCGCGAGCGCCGCCGGCGTGAAGAAGACCCCGATCAAGGAGTGGTCGCCGCCGTCGAGCGGCGAGACGTCGTCCGA
>JASHUJ010000044.1 GCA_030040035.1 Thermoplasmata archaeon | reverse complement strand
CGCTGTTCGAAGAGAAGGATCGGCCCGATCGCGGTCGAGCCGACGTAGCCCCGGAGACCGAACTGCGACGCGTTCGACAGCGCGTTCGTGAATTTCGGCTGGAGGCTCGAGAGAAACGACGCCTCGATGAAGACATACTGGGGCCCGCCCGAGAGATTGAACGGTAAACGGGCCATCGCGGCCGGGTCGGCGTACGGCTGGATGCCTGCGTTCATGTCGATCACGTACGGCCAACGGGCCACGATCGGGTATGTTGTCGGCGAGGCGGCCACGGTGGAGGAGAGCGGGACCGCCCGGGCCATGTTCTCGGTCCACGCAAGCCCAGGGGTCACGTCGAGGGTGTTGTTGAAGTAGCTCGAGAAGAACGGCGCCCCCGGCTGGTACCCGAGCGACGGCAGGGCCGGATTGATCGGGCTCAATAGGACGTTCACCACGACCACCGTCCCGAGCACCGCCACGAGGCCGGCCTTCCACCCCCGACGACGCGCGAGACGCCCGAGCCATCTCGACTCGCTATCGCGCCGATCGACGTCCTTCCGGAGATCCGGTCCGGGGACCGCGGATCCCCCCGGCCACGGAAGCCGGACCAATCCGTACGCCACGCCGACGAAGATCGGGCCGGTATTGACGAGGGGGTAGAGCGTTCCGATGGTGGTGAAGTGCGCGCTGTTCGTGAGGAAGGTGAACACGATCCAAGGTCCGTAGACCACGATCGTCCGGGGCGCGAGCAACGGAAGGAACGCCACCAGGCCGAGGAGGATGAGCCAGAATTCCGCCGTCCACAGCGCGGACGAGGCCGTCGTCGCCGCGGACAGCGGGGTAGCCGGACCTCCGGCCGCGGTCGACAGGAACCCGAATATCCCCCCGGCGGGCGCCGGCTGCGCGATCCCGAGAAGGTAGCCGCCCCAAAGGTTGGTGAACGAGAGGAGCGCGCCGTAGGCGACCACCGAGGCCGCCATCAGGATCGCGGTGTACCGGACCTCCCGGTTCGACCAGGCGGACCGTATCGAAGCGGCCCAGGTCGGTCGTTCGGAGGGCGGGTCGGACCCCGCCCGAGCGCGGCTGAGCCCCCGCGAGGCCCGACCCCGAAGCCATCGGATCCCGTACGGCACGAGGAAGAACAGGCCGACGAAGAAGACGAAGATCGGGGTCACCTCGAACGTCAGGAACGCGGCGAGCGCGGCGAGGAGTCCCCAGCGGTACCGCCGGGCCTGCCAGAGCGCAGCGATCCCGAGAATCTCGAGCGGCAGGACGGCCTCGACGTGAAGGGAATACGTCGAGAAGAGCGGCGCCCATACCAGGAAGAGCCCCGCCGCGAAGAGCGACTTCGTGGCCGAGCCCGTGACCTGGCGCGTCAGCCAGTACAGCGGGAGCGCGGCGGCCCCGATGACCAACGATTGGAGCACGAAGAGCGTCAGCGTCGTCGGCGCGAGCGCGTAGAACGGCACCGCGAGATAGAGGAGGAACGAGGCGTGGACGAGGAGGAACGAGCACTTGTCCCGCGCCGCGCAGTCGGCTGCCTCGTAGAACGGCGCGTGGTAGCCATACGTCGAGGACGCGACGGCCTGCGCGATCGTCCCCGTGTTGGTCGACGCGGTCGAGCGGAAGTTCTCGTACGAGGCGATGCTCGAGAGCGACGAGACGACGACGAAGACGCCGACCATGAGTCCGAGCCAGAAGAGCGGGTGCTTCCAGATCGGACGGGAACGCATGCGGACGACCGCACCGGAGATGGGTCCGGGCCGGGGGTTCGCCGGCTCCACGGAGACGCAGGGGAAAAACCTACCCGCTCGATGCGCCGCCGACTGCGGCTACGTTCAAGGACCGGACCGCTCCGTCGATTTCCGGCCGAAATCGGAACGGATGGGAGACGCCCGAACGTGCGTCGGAGCGCCCCCTAGCGCCCCGGGTGCGTCTGCGGAACTAGGAGGTCGAGACGTTCGCGACCGTCACGTAGTTCACCTGGAGGTAGAACCACGGCTGACTGCCGTAGGTGCTGATCGTCAGGTCGGGAACCGGCGTGGTAAGGTTGAGTGAGAGCGTGAAGTTGACCCACGCACCCCCGGTGAAATTGCTGGGATAGAGCAGGTACGGCCCGATCGGGACCGGAACGTACCCCCCCAGATAGCCGGTGACGTTGATCGAATTGACGGCGCCGGAGGAGCCTACGGCGTGGATCGCTCGACCCGAGAGGTTCACCGTGAGCTCGTAGCTCCCCGGGTTAAGATTGAGCACGGGGCCGACGGAGATCGTGCCGTTGTCCAGGGGATACAACGTGGGTTTCGTCGCGCTCCGGGAGTGGACCACGTGCCCCGAGCTCGACGTCGCGTTCTTGCCGTTGGCACCCGCGAGTCCCGCATTCAGTCCCTGGCCGGAGACAAACTTCCCGAGCGTCGAGGGGGCCCAGCTTCCGATCGTCTGGGTGGGGCCCCCGTAATCTTGCTCGAGAAGGGTGACCGGGCCGAACGAAGTATCCGGGGTCCAGGCCCGGATCCCCCACTCGCTCGAGTTCTGGAAGTTCTGGCCGGTCTTCTTTTCCAGCAGGACC
>JASHUJ010000043.1 GCA_030040035.1 Thermoplasmata archaeon | reverse complement strand
GGCGCGGCGGCGGACGCCCGGCCGCCGATCCGCTTCGCCGTCTTTGGAGGGACCGCGTTCCGGCTGACGTGCCCGTCGAGCAACGACCCGGCGCTCGGTCTCCGTCACGACCTCCACGACCTCGACCTCGCGATCCTCTTGAAGGACGCACGGGAGGTGCGACGGTTCCTCGGGGACGTCGCGAACTCCGCCGGCGCCGGCCTGACGTTCTTCGAGACGTCCGGCGACCGGATCTACAACTCCCTGAGCGGGGGAGCACGTCTCCGCTGGCACATGACGGTGGCTCAGCGGGGGACCGCCGTCACCATCGGCACGCTCGACCTCGTCGCGGACACGTTCGAGTTCTGCCACCGGATCGATATCCGCGCGGACGTCGAAGCGTCGGCGGCGCACGGATGGGCGCTCGCGCCGGCGCACCTGTTACTGACGAAGGGCCAGTTCATCCAGCGCATCCCCCGTGAGGAGTCGGCGCCGGTCGCCGATCGCGTGCTCGAGCCGCTCGGCAAGCGCGGGGTCGTCATCGGGCCGGAGGCCAAGGATGTCCGCGACCTGGTCGCGCTGATCCACGACCATCCGATGGGCGAAGCACCGGACGAGATCTCGCCCGCGCTCCTGCGCCGGGAGCTGTCGGCCGACTGGGGGCTCTGGAAGACGTTCGGGCTCAACCTCGAGATGGTGACCCGTTCGCCGATCGTCCGGGGGCTGCCCCCCGACCCCCGACGGAAGGTCGAGGGCCGGCTCGGCGAGCTCCGATCGCTGGTCGCGGGACTCCAGCCAAAACGCCGATTCAACTTCCTGGGCGGGCCGTGGTGGCAGGAGGTCGACGCGACCCCGTCGGTCGACCTGACGGTGTCGACGGGCGGCCCCTCGCCGGGCTAGCCCTGCGTGAGCATCGTCGCCCGGACCCCGTCCGGCCCGAGGTCGACGACGGCGCCGAGCAACGTGCCTTCCGTGTAGGCGCTTCCCGGATTCAGGGCCACCGTCCGCCCGATCGTGACGCTGCCCTTCGACTCGTGGATGTGCCCGTGCAGGCCGAGGACCGGTTGGAATCGCTCGAGCGCGGCCCGCACCGCCGTCGACCCGACGTGGACGAGCTCGGCCTCGCCGCCGGGGGACATCATCTTGACGAAGCCCGGGCCGAGCCGCGGGGCGAGGTCGAGCGGGGTGTTGTGGGGGGGAACGTGGAGGTTGAAGACCGCGCGTCCCACGTCGCGAAGGCGCTCCGCATCGCTCGCGATCCGGGCGACGATCGCCTCCTCCGGAAGCTCGCGATTCGTGTGCCAGGGGGTCGGATTGGAGTACGGGAGCGTGAGGAGCTCGTGGTGATCGTCGAGCGGGAGGATCCCCGCGTCGGTCAGCTCGGCGAACCCGTCGGCCGCGATGACCGCCTCCATGGGGGTGAAATCGTCGTTGCCGAGTCCCAGCAGCAGCCGGACGCCCGAGCCGGCGAGGCGAGCCTTGGCCCATTCCAGCCACCGGCGCAGCTCCCCGAGCTCGAGCTCCTGGAACTGGGCATCCGCCTTCGGCCGGTCGGCGATGAGCTCCCGCCAGGCCGGCGGGGTCGTGCGGAACGGGACCGTCGCCGAGTCCCGCACCCAGCCCTCGAGGCGATCGAGCTCTTCGGGCGAGCGGGCGTTCCGTTCCTCCCCGTCGACCGTCACGGACCACCCGCCGTTCGTCTCGAAGATGGGGGTCATCGTCTTCGCGGCGATGTCCCCGCCGACGAGGAGGACGTTCGCCCGGTAGACCTTCGCCGCGTTGACGAACTTGCGGAAGCAGATGGCCGAGCCGTGAAGGTCGGCGACGAAGAAGAGCCGCGTCGGTTTCGCCATCGGATCCCGGGCTAGCGCCACCGCCGGGGGTCGGAAAACAAGAGCGCCCCGGGGAGGACCCCGGGGGAGGGGAAGAGGTTCGAGCTCGAGGGAGCGGTCGGGGCTAGTCGTCCCCGAAGTCGCCGCCGCCCATCCCGCCCATGCCGCCCATGCCTCCCATGCCGCCGCCGGGCCCACCGGGCCCGCCGGAGGGGGGCGGGGACGACTTCGACGCGATGACATCGTCGATCCGGAGGATCATCACCGCGGCGTCGGTCGCGCTCTCGATCGCCTGGCGCCCGACGCGGATCGGCTCGATCACGTGGAGCTCGCCCATGTCCGCGACCTTGCCGGCCGTGACGTTGACGCCCGCGCGCTTCTGGCCGCCCTTGTGGGCCTTGCGGAGCTCGATCAGGATGTCGATCGGGTCCATCCCCGCGTTCTCGGCGAGGGTCCGGGGGATCGTCTCGAGCGCGTCGGCGAAGCTCTCGAACGCGATCTGCTCGCGTCCGCCGACCTTGGCGGCCTCGTCCCGGAGGTGCATCGCGAGCTCCTCCGCGGTCGCGCCGCCGCCCATCACGTACCGGCCGTCCTCCACGGCGACCGCGACCACGTTGAGCGCGTCGTCGAGGCTGCGCTCGACCTCGTCGTTCACGTGTTCGGTACCGCCCCGGATCAGGACCGAGACCGCGCGGGCCTTCTTCGCGCCCGTCACGAACGTGAGCGCGTCCTCGCCGATCTTCCGCTCCTCCACGAGGCCGGCGGAGCCGACGTCCTCGGGGGTGAGCTCGCTGACCTTCGAGACGATGTTCGCGCCGGTCGCCTTCGCGAGCTTCTCCATGTCCGACTTCTTGACGCGCCGGACCGCGTAGATGCCGTCCTTCGCGAGGAAGTGCTGGGCGAGGTCGTCGATCCCCTTCTGGCAGAGGACGACGTTCGCGCCGGACTTCTTCACCTGGTCGACCATCTTGCGCAGCATGTTCTCCTCCTCCTGGAGGAAGGCGTTCAGCTGCGTCGGGTCGTTGATCTCGATCTTCGCGTCGATCTCGGTCTTCTTGATCTCGAGCGCGGCATCGAGGAGCGCGATCTTCGGGTTCTCGACGCGCGAGGGCATCCCCGAGTGGACCTTCTCCTTGTCGACGATGACCCCCTCGATGAGCTGCGTGTCCGACATCGACCCGCCCTGCTTCTTGATCAGCTGGACGTTGTCGAGGTCGACGGAGTAGGTGTCGCCCTTCTTCTCGGCGACGGCGCTGACCGCCTTCACCGCGATCTCGCCGAGCTGCTCCCGGTTGAAGGAGACCGACTTCGAGGCCATCGAGGTCACGGCGATCCGGCTCAGGGTGTCGTGGTCGCCGAGCGTCACGGGCTGGCTCACGCCCTGGAGGAGCTCGAGCGCCTTCGTGGACGCGAGGCGGTAGCCCTGGGAGATGATCGTCGGGTGGATGTTCTGCTCGATCAGGCCCTCGGCGCGCTTCAGGAGCTCGCCGGCCAGGATGACCGCGGTGGTCGTCCCGTCCCCGGCTTCCTGGTCCTGGGTCTTCGCGACCTCGACCATCATCTTCGCGGCCGGGTGCTCGACGTCCATCTCCTTGAGGATCGTGACGCCGTCGTTCGTGACGACCACGTCGCCCATCGAGTCGACCAGCATCTTGTCGAGCCCGCGCGGCCCGAGCGTCGAACGGACCGCGTCGGCGATCGCCTTCGCGGCCTGGATGTTGTTCGAAAGCGCTCCGCGGCCCTTCTCTCGCTTCGTCCCTTCCTTCAGCACCAGAATCGGCGTCTGTCCCGTCAACATCGCAAGTTCCTCCGAGATTCCCCTCGGCTGTCGGTTCGGGTAGAAAAGCGGTTCTATTTAAAGAAAACGCATGCG
>JASHUJ010000042.1 GCA_030040035.1 Thermoplasmata archaeon | reverse complement strand
CCGTGCTCGCGACCGAGCCGGGGGGCGAGCGTCGGGCGGTGCGCGTCGGCCGATTGAAGTTCGAGCGCCGCCCGATGGTCCTCGTCACCGCCGAGGACCGGGGCGTCTCGCGCACCGTCTTCCTGCAAGAGGCGGAAACTGTGCGCCTCTCGGGCGAATCGAGCCGCGTCGCGATGACCGAGCTCACCGCAGGGGTCCCGGTCTGGGGCGTCCGGCTGCCGGCCGCCCGCCATCTGGGGCGCGCCATCGACGAGACCGTCGAGGAACGATGACCGGCCCCGTCCCCTTGATCGTGGTGTCGCTCCCGGCCGAATCGCCGACCGAGGTCCGTCGGCAGATCGACGCGGTCGCCTCCGCGCGAGCCGACCTCGCAGAGATCCGCTTCGACTTCTGGAGCCCCGAGGCTCGCTCGCGGGTCGCCGAGATCTTTCCCTCCCGGCTGCCGCTCATCGCGACGCTCCGATCGCGGGCCGAAGGAGGGCGGGGTCCGGACGACCCAGCAGAGCGGGCGCCCATTCTCGAGGAGCTCGCCCGACATCCGTTCCGGTGGCTCGACCTCGAATCGGAGCGCGACCTGAGGCTCCTGGACCGGCTCCCACGGGCGACCGGTTCGGGGCGGATCCTCTCGGTTCACTATCCGAACGGAACGACCCCGGAGACCTGGGACGCCCAACTGCGGGTCCCGGTCCCAGCCGGATGCCTGCGCAAGGTCGTCGCCCGAGCCGAGATCGGGTCGTTCCTGCGGGACCTGCTCCCGAGGGTACCTCCCGTCGACGAACAGATCGTTGTCGCGCTGACGATCGGGCCGTCGGGGCCGCTCTCCCGGGCGTGGGCGCGACGGATCGGCGTGCCGATGGTGTACGCGGCCCCCCCGACCAGTGCGGTGAGCGACACCTCCCTCGCCGCCGTCGAACCGAGTCAAATCCCCGTCGATCGGCTCGAGCCGTTCCTCCGCAGCGACGACGCGCCCCCTCTGTTCGGCCTCGCCGGGCATCCAGTGGCCCATTCCCTGAGCCCCAGACTCCACGGCCAGTGGTTGGCGAGAATGCCGCGACCCGGCCTCTACGTGCCGCTGGACTTCCCCAGCGAATCCGAATTCCTGGGCGCCCTCGAGGATCTCGCGTCCGGAGGGTTCCGCGGCCTCAACGTGACGCACCCGTGGAAGGGGGCGGCGCTCGAAGCCGCAACCGAGGTGTCCCACGGCGCGGACATCTGTGGCGTCGCGAACACGCTGACGTTCCGGGGCGACTCGATCGATGCCGAGAACACCGATCTCGCCGCCATCCTACGCCGGCTCGAGGAATTGAAGTCCGCCGGGAAGTGGAGCGGGGGCTCGCTCTCCGTCGTGGGGGCCGGGGGCGCGGGCCGGGCCACGCTCGCTGCGGCGCGGGCGATCGGAGCCGAGGCGCGCGTCTACGCTCGACGGCCGGGCGCCGCCGAGGAGGTGGCGGAGATCTTTGGGGCTGAGCCGAGGGCCCCGAGTGACCCACGGCCCGACGAGCTGGTCGTCCACGCAACCTCCGCCGGGCGGGCGGGGGCCGGAGCTCTCGGTGTGCCGCTGCAGGGCCTGGTCCGACCGGGCGGCCACGTACTCGACTGGGTCTACGCCGCCGACTCGACCGAGATCCGGGAGATCGCGGAGCGGGCCGGGGCCACGTACGAGGACGGACGTCGGCTGCTCGTCTATCAAGCGGCCGCCAGTTTCGGCGTGTGGTGGGGCGAGGAGCCGTCCCGCGAGGCGGTCGCCGCGGCGCTCGAGGAGGTCGGATGCGCGGGCTAGGCCGGGCCTCGAGCGCGATCACCATCGTCAACGCTCTCCCGACCGGAGTCGGCTGCGCGCTCGGGATCGACCTGTATGCGGAGGCGGAGGTGACGATCCGGGAAGAATCGGAGCAGCCGGGGGCCGTGGAGGTCGAGCCGGCGGCGCGCACCCCGCTCACGCTGACCACCCTCCGGACAGCCCTCGATCGTTTCGCGGTCGACGCTTCGGTCGACGCTCGGTTGACGGTGCGATCCGAGATTCCCAGTGCGCGGGGGCTGAAGAGCTCGAGCGCGGTCTCGAGCGCGATCGTCCTGGCCGTGGCCGACGCGGTCGGCGCGCACCCGGCCCCGACCGAGGTCGCGCGCCTCTCGGCCGAGGCTTCTCGGTCCGCCGGAGTGAGCGCGACGGGTGCGTTCGACGACGCGTTGGCCGGTCTCCTCGGCGGATTCGTCGTCACCGATAACGCACGGTGCGAGCGGCTCAGCGCCGCGCAGTCCGGGGCCGATTGGACCGCGGCGCTCTTCGTCCCCGAGGCGACGCACTCCGCATCCCCCGGATGGGCCGAGGCGTTCCGCCGCCACGACTCCGAAGCTCAGGTCGCGGTCGACGCTGCGCTCCGGGGCGATTGGTGGACGGCGATGCGGCTCAACTCGGAGCTCGTGGAGCGGACGATGGGGTACTCGTATCGGCCGTTGCGCGATCGGTTGATCGGGGCGGGGGCGTTCGGGGCCGGGGTCACCGGCCTCGGACCGGCCCTTGCTGCGATCGGACCAACGTCCGACCGGGATCGGCTGCGGTCGGCCCTTCCGGTCGAGGGCGGGCGGCGCCTGTCGATTCCGGTGCGGAACGGCGGCTTGCGGGCACCCGGAGGGGTCGAGTGAGCGCGGTGCGGCTCACGCCCGGGGTGGCGAGAGGCGACGTAGTGGCGCCTCCGTCGAAGAGCTACACTCATCGCGCGCTCGTCGTCGGACACCTCTCCGGGCGGCCCTTTCGGGTCATCGGTCCGCTGGACTCGGACGACACCCGGGCTACCGCGAGAGGACTGAGCGCGCTGGGCACGCCGGTGCACACGACGAAGAACCTCTGGACCGTCCGCCCGAAACTTTCCGGAGCTCACACCGGCAGCCGTCGGATCGACTGTGGCGAGTCAGGGACCACGCTCCGGTTCCTCACCGCGGTCGCGGCGCTCTCGCCCGAGCGGACGAGCTTCCGGGGGGAGGGCCGGCTCCTCCGCCGTCCGATGGATGGCCTGCTCGGCTCCCTGCGCTCGTTGGGGGCACGGTGCACGCGCGGACCGGGGGGAGCGTCCCTCTCGGTCCGGGGCCCGATCCACGGCGGCCAGGTACGCCTCGACGCCTCGACGACTTCGCAATTTGCCTCGGCGCTGCTGCTGACGCTGCCCACGCTCCCCGAGCCGAGCGAGATCCGGCTCACCGGCCCGATCGTGTCCGCGCCGTATCTCGAAGCGACCGTCGCCTTGATGGGGCAACAGGGGGTCCGCGTCGTCCGGGACCGGCGCAAGCTCCTGGTGCCCGGTGGGCAGCGCTACCGGAGGAGCTCCTCCCGTCCTCCTGGCGACGCCTCCTCGGCGGCGTACCTGTGGACCTCGGCCGCGGTCACCGGCGGCGAGGTGCGCGTCCGGGGGGTACGGCCCGAACTCCCGCAGGCGGACTCCGCCATTCTTCCGCTGCTCGCCCAGACCGGGGCGCAGGTGGTCCGTCGCCCCGACGGCGCCGTGGTTCGCGGACGCGCCCACGAACCCTTCACGGTCGACCTGACCGACGCGCCGGATCTCTATCCCCTGGCCGGGGTCCTAGCCGCCACGATCCGGGGCCGGAGCGAGATCCGTGGGGCCGCCCATGTGGCCCTCAAGGAGTCCGATCGTCGGTCGGCAACCGCGCGTCTGGTCCGGGCGTTCGGAGGGCGGGTGCGGCCGACCTCTCGGGGACTGACCATCGAGGGCACCGGATCGGTCCGAGGGGTCCGTCTAACCGATCTCGCCGATCACCGGCTCGTGATGA
>JASHUJ010000041.1 GCA_030040035.1 Thermoplasmata archaeon | reverse complement strand
GGTGGAGTATACGCGACCATCCTCGACACGGCGATGGGCGCGTCGGTCGTCTCCCTGCTCCGGACGGGCGAGACGACCGCGACGACCTCGCTGTACGTCGAGTTCCTTCGGGCCGCGCGGCTCGGGGACGAGCTCACGGCCCGGGGAGAGGTCCTGCGTCGCGGCCGGCACATCGCCTTCGCCGAAGGGAACCTCTTCGACGCTGAGGGCCGCCGGCTGAGCCAGGCGCGGGGCACTTGGTACATCTGGTCCGCCTCGGATTCCACGCCGCGGACCGGGGCGGCCCGCTCCAACGGCCGCTAGGCGAAGCAACGCGCGACCGAGCGCAGGGGGGTCGCGGGCCCCTTCACGGGCCACTCCTCGTCGAGCCTCACCGGGAAAAGCCCGTCCCGGCCAGCGGATCTCCCGACCGGTGGGCGAGGCCTCCGCCCTCGCGCGGGCCCCTTCGGCGACGTTCGGACGCCTCGGACCGCGGGCTTCTCGCATCGGCGGACCGCAACTCTAAATAGACCGCCTCCGTCGCCCCGAGTGGCTGACGGCCATAGCGGTGGGGAAACACCCGGTCCCATCCCGAACCCGGAAGTTAAGCCCACTGGCGTTCCGCGCGGTACTGAAGTGCGCGAGCCTACGGGAAACGCGGAAAGCTGTCAGCCTCCGGGGCCGGATCTCGGCGGCGCGATAGCGTAATGAAATCCGGGGAGAGGGAGCCCCCATGCTGCTCGGCGCGCACGTCGGCGTGTCGAAGGGTCTCGCCGAGGCGGCGCACCAGGGTCGGCGGATCGGGTGCGACGCGATCCAGATCTTTTCGAAGAGCCCCCAGATGTGGGCCGGTCCTCCCATCGCTCCCGAAGCCGCGGCGGCCTTCCGCGCGGCGGTCACGGCCGAAAACCTGCGCGCGACCGCCGTGCACCACGGCTATCTCCTGAACCTCGCGACGCCCAAGCGGGGGATGTTCAAGCGGGCCCAACGGGCCTTCGTGGACGAGATCCAGCGCGCCGAGATGCTAGGGGTCACGGCCCTGATCTTCCATCCGGGGGCCCACACCGGATCGGGGGTCGAGGCCGGCTGCCGCCAGATCGCCGAGGGCCTGACGTTCGCGCTGGGCGAGGTGCCCGAAGGAAAGGTCCGCATCCTCCTCGAGAACGCCGCCGGCGCCGGCACCGCCATCGGTTCGCGCTTCGAGGAGCTCGCCGAGATCCTGGCGATCGCCCAGCGGCCGGACCGGTTGGGCGTGGCGCTGGACACCTGCCACCTCTTCGCCGCGGGGAACGACTTCCGAAGCGACGTGGGGTACGCCGAGCTCGCCGACTCGATCGATCGGGTCCTCGGCCGGGCGACCGTGGGCGCCTTCCACCTCAACGATTCGAAGGGGGCTCTCGGTTCGCACCTCGACCGGCACGAGAACATCGGCAAAGGGGCGATCGGTCTCGAGGGGTTCCGGCATGTCGTCCGGGACCCGAGATGGGACCGCGTCCCGGGCTACCTCGAGACGCCGCTCGACGAGCGGGACTACGAGCGATACATCGAGGATCTGAAGACCCTCCGTTCGCTGCTCGAGCCGGGTCCGGTGGCCGCACCCGCTCCCCCCAGCTCTCGCCGCCCGAAACGGCCGCCGGCCCGGGGCTCATGACGGCCTCTCCCTCCTCGCCCGCCGCCCGGGTTCCCCTCCGTCCCGAGAGCCTCCTCGCCGCGTGCGGAGCGGCCCTGGTCGACCTCGGCCGCGAAGATCCCGCGATCCGCGTCGTCGCGCCGGGGACCTCCACCGGGGGGCTGGTCGGTCCCTTTGCCGAGAGCTTTCCCGATCGCGCGCCCCGATCCGGCCCGGACCCGGCGGACCTCCTGGCCCGGGCGGCGCAGGAGGCGGCCGGGGGCGGCCCGGTGTTCGTGGAACTCGACGCGGTCGACGCGGTAGGGGAGGCGTATCGATCGATCCGCGACGCGATCGCGGTTCGCCGCGCCCGGGTCGTCGTCCTCGCCGTTCACGCGGGCTTTTCCGAGGGGGGAACCGTCCCGGGTGCGGTCGAGGACCTCGGCGTCATGCGGGGCCTGCCCGGAATGGCGGTCGTCGTGCCGGCGGACGCTCCGACCACCCGGAGCGCCGTGCGCGCTCTCGCTCGCTGGGCCGGGCCGGCTTACTTGCGGCTCACGCGCCGCGATCTCCCGACCGTCACGGACGGCACGTTCGCGCTCGGACGGGCGGTCGAGCGGCATCCCGGCTCGGATCTCACGATCGTCGCCGCGGGCGGGCCGGTCGCGCGGGCGCTCGACACCGCGCGCGAGTTCGCGGCGGTGGGCGTATCGGTCCGCGTGCTCGACTTCGCGTCGATCAAGCCGTTCGACGAACCGGCGCTCCTGCGCGCCGCCCGCGACACGGGGGCGATCCTCGTGCTGGAGGAGCATTCCGTGCTGACGGGCCTCGGGGCGCTCGTCGCCGCCGCGACGTCGGAGAACTATCCGGTCCCGGTCCGGCGGCTCGGGATCCCCGACCTCTTCGTCGCGTCGGAGCCGCCCGACGCGCCGCTGGACCGGTACGGACTCTCGGCCGAGCACGTCCGCGACGAGACCTGGGAACTCCTCCGGATTCGGGGCAAGGTTCAGTAACTCGAACGGTGTAGGTCGCGGTCGCCATGGAGCTGTTCCTGGACACGGCGAGCCTGACCGAGATCCGAACGATGTGGGACATCGGGATCCTCGACGGGGTGACCACGAACCCGAGCCTCGTCGCGAAGGAGGGCCGCAAGTTCGAGGAGATCATCCGCGAGATCTGCGCGCTCGGCGTCCCCTCCGTCTCCGCCGAGGTCGTCGCGACCGACACGGACGGGATGCTCGCCGAGGGACGTCGGCTCCGGCAGATCCACCCGTCGGTCTACGTGAAGTGCCCGATGACCCCCGCGGGACTCAAGGCGACGAAGATCCTCGCCCGGGAGGGGACGCGCGTCAACATGACGCTCGTCTTCAGCGCGAACCAGGCGCTCCTCGCCGCCAAGGTCGGCGCCGCGTACGTGAGCCCGTTCATCGGACGCCTCGACGACCAGGGGCAGGAGGGGATGGATCTGGTCCGCGAGATCGTGACGATCTACCGCAACTACAAGTTCCCGACGAAGATCCTCGTCGCGAGCATCCGGCATCCCGTCCACGTCCTCGAGGCGGCGGAGCTCGGCGCGGACATCGCGACGATGCCGTTCGCGGTGATGGAAAAGCTCCCGAACCACCCGCTCACCGACCTCGGGCTCGCCCGCTTCCTGAAGGACTGGGAGAAGGTTCCGAAGTAGGGGGCCCCGGACCCCCGGCCGGCCCCCCGAAGGGACGATTATATCGCGCGCGAGGCTAGGCGCGAGCGCGCATGTCGGACGAACCCCTGCTCGAGAAGTACCTTCGCCTCACGCACGAGGCGCTCGATCGGGTCCGGGTGCCGGTCCCGGCCCGGTCCTACTTGCGGGGGGCGTCCGACGATTTCCTCTCGCTCGCCCGCGCGTACCTGACCGACGCGGAGCACTTCCGCGACTCGGGCGACCGGGACCGGGCGCTCGCCGCGGCGAGCTACGCGCACGGTTGGCTCGACGCCGGCGTTCGCCTCGGGCTCCTCGACGGAGGCGAGGATGACCAACGCTTCACCCTCTTCCGCTGAGACGGGCCGCGCCTCCCCCGGCGTGCCGGAGGCGGTGCTCGCCGGGATCGAGGCCCACCTGCGCCAGCGCGAGCTCCGGCGGGAGGACCTCTACCAGCGCGCCCGCCGCCTGCGTCGGCTCGCCCAGGGCACGATGACGCGGCTCCACGGGGACGGGACCGCGGCGACCGATCTCGTGGAGATCCGTCGGGTGATGGCCGAGCTCACCGACTGGCTGCGCCGCGAGGGCCGCGGCGATGAGCCGATGGCGCTCGACGCGCTCCAGGAGGCGGTCGAGGCCGTGCTGCTCGGGGCGGTCGCGACGGCGGAGCCGTTCCCCGGCCCGGCCGATCTCGGCGTGGACCCGGAACCGTACCTCCTCGGCCTCGGCGACGTCGTCGGCGAGGTCCGCCGCCGCGTGCTCGACCGGCTCGGCCGGGACGACGTGGCGGGCGCCGAAGCCGAGCTCGCGCTCATGGAGCGCCTGACCCGGGCGCTCCTGCGGTTCGACACGACCCGCGCGATCGTCCAGCTCAAGCCGAAGCAGGACTCGGCGCGGACGCTCCTCGAGCGCACCCGGGGCGAGGTCGTCATGGCGCGGTTCCTGTCGCGGGCCCGACCGCGAGACGGATCCGCCCGGGAGGACCCGTGAGCGTTCCGGCGCGGGCCACGATCGGCGTGATCGGGGGCTCGGGCGTCCGCAGCGTCTTCGCCGACGGGACCGCCCGGGTCCACCGGGTCGCCACCCCGTGGGGGGCCCCGTCCGGCCCGATCGAGGAGGGCTCGGTCGGTGGGATGCGCGTGTTGTTCCTGCCCCGGCACGGCCCCGACCACACGATCCCGCCGCACCGGATCAACTACCGGGCGAACATCGACGCGCTGCGCACGCTCGGGGCGGAGGCGATCGTGACCGTGAGCTCCGTCGGCTCGCTCCGGGAGGAGCTCGCCCCCGGGACGTTCGTCCTGCCGAGCCAGTTCGTCGACTTCACGAAGCAGCGCCCGACGACCTTCTTCGACGGGGGGCGTGTGTACCACGTCTCGCTCGCCGATCCGTTCTGCCCGGAACTGACGCGGATCGCCGCCGGCGTCGGGGCCGAGGCCGGGACGCCGTTCGCGCTCGAGCGTACCTACGTCTGCGTCGAAGGACCCCGCTTCAGTACGCGGGCCGAGTCGCGCTACTTCCGCGCGTTCGCCGACGTGATCGGGATGACGCTCGTTCCCGAGGTCACGCTGGCGCGCGAGCGCGCCCTGTGCTACCTCTGCCTCGCGATGGTGACCGACTACGACGTCTGGGCCGAACGGCCGGTCGAGATGTCCGAGATCGTCGCCACCATGCAGCGGAACGCTGCCACGATGGCCCGACTGCTCGGCTCGATGCTCCCCAAGTTCGGCGTGCCGCCCACCTGTCGATGCGCCCACGCGCTCGATGCGGCGGGCGTATAGGTCGTCGCTACGCCGCCGAGCCCCGGCGGACGGTGATCGGGATGCGCGCCGCGGCGAACTCGCGCTCCGCGATCTCGACCGGGTCGACGAGCGCCGGTGGGATGTCGATCAGGATCGGCGCGCCGAGCGAGATCTGGAGCGCCCGGGCCCCGAGGATGCGGGCCCGCTCGAAGCGCGTGTACGATTCGGCGCCAAGGGGATGAGGGGTCGAGCGACCGGACACGCTATCGTTCCCCAAGGCCGCCACCGAGGCCGCGGCCGTCAAGGGCCCGGCCACTTGAGGCGGTCTATATACCATTTGCTTGGGAGCGGGCCGACCGGAGAACGCACCGGAGTCCTTCGCCGGTCACTCGGTGCTCAGCCGACCGCCTTCCGGACGAGCGCGGCGATCCGAGCCACCTCGGCGTCGGTCAAATCGGTCAGGGCGAAGTAGACCGGCCACAAGGTCCCAGCGTCGAGGGTCGCCGAATCGTTGAACCCGAGGGTCATGTACCTCTCCTGGAACTTCTCCCGTCCGCGAAAGAAGCAGACGACGTCGCTGCCCCGGGCGTACGCCGGCATTCCGTACCACGTTCTCGGGGTCAGTGAGGGCGCGTTCGCCCGGATGATCTCATGCAGGCGCCGGCCCAGCGAGCGATCCGGCTCGGACATCGCTGCAATGGCGGCGAGGACGGCCCGTTCTCCGTCCGGGGGAGCGGCCCGCTGGGGGCGGCGAGGAGCGTTCTTCTTGCCCCTCGTTCGGGCGGCTCGTTGCCGGGGCCTCCGCACGCTCATGTGGGTAGGGAGCGGAACTCTGGGTCCCCCAAGTAGGTTCCGGGACCGGCGCCCGGTGGACGGAGTTCGATTATGAACTGCGCCCCGATACGGGAGGTCCGAGGGAGGTCGATGTCGGATCAATCGCCCGCCGAGGCGTGGATCACCCCCGCGGAGGCGAGCGCGTACCGGACGACGCCCGACTACGCCGAGACGGTCGCGTACCTGGAACGGATCGCCGCCGCCTACCCCGGCCAAGTTCGTATCGAAAGTTTCGGGCGCACCGGGGAAGAT
>JASHUJ010000040.1 GCA_030040035.1 Thermoplasmata archaeon | reverse complement strand
AGCGCCACCGGCGTAGGAAGCTCGTCCGTCGCCCCGGGCGCGCCCGAGATCCCCTTGGGGGGGAATGGGTAGCGGACCGGCTCGAGGAACGTGAGCGGCGTCGTGCCCCCGTCGGGGATCACGGCGTCGGCGAACGGATCGAACGAGGCGATGGCGTCCCGGTCGAGGGGCACGACTCGGAAGCCCGTCCCCCCGTGGAGGGACCCCGGGAGACGGATGAGGCGGTGGATGTCCGTCGTCACCGGTGCGTCGGTCTCTCCCTGGACCTCGATCTTCGCGCGCGCGACGACCGCCGCGAGGAGCTCGGCCGGGAGGGCGGACTTGAAGACGTCGAGGGAAAGCGAGGCGCGGATGCGCGCAGCCCCCCCTTGGGCGACGAGGACCCGCGCCCAGTGGCGCGCGCGGGGGCGGGCGACGCCCCAGCCGATCATCTCGTCGGCGGCCACGTCGACCCCGGCGACCTCCCACCGAGCGAGCAGCGCGAGAAGGGCTCGCGTGGTACGGCCCTTCCAGCCGGGGGCATCGGGAGCTGCCAACGCGCGGAGCGGAGGGGCGGCTCGGCGGCCGCCGGACGGCCCGGTCGGCTCGGGGTCGTCGAGCTCGCCCGCGGTCCGCCCGACGCGCACGTCGTCGCGCCGGAGCCCGATCGCCGTCATCGGGTCGAACCCGGTCCCGAGGACGTAGTCCACGAGCTCCCGGCGCTCGGGGCTCGACATCGGCAGGAACCGCTCGTCGCGCACGTGCACGTGATAGCCTCGGCCGCCCGAGAAGACGAACTGCGTCGCGGCCGGGTCGATCCCGAAGTCGCCGAAGAGAAAATCGTCGACGAGCTCGAGCAGGCGGGTCTTGACGAGCCGGAGCTGGCCCGCGTAATCGAGCGCCTCCGCCCCCCGCAGATGATCGGAGTCGAGGTCGAAGATGAGGTCGGCGCCGAGCCATTCTTTCGCGGCCATCGCCGACTCGGCCGGATGGCGGTAGTAGGCGGACGAATAGTAGACGTGCCGCGGGGTCTCGCGCCGGAGGAACTCCCCGAACTCCTCGGGGGTGCGGAGCGTCGCGTGCCGCCGCATCACGGTCTCCGTCGCGAACGGGAACGCGGCGAACTCCCGGCGGTTCAGACGGACGGGCGGAGGCACCGGGGTCTCCCGGTAGTATCGGGCGAAGGCATCGCGCGCCCAGGCGAGCGGTCGGCCCGATAGGGTCACCGTCTTGCCCATCGTCACGCCTCGAAGTCGGTGGCGCTCGAGTCCCGGGTCGCGTCCTGGAGCGCGGCGTCGCGCCGGGCGCGGGCGAGGTAGTGGAAGACCGTCGAATGCTCGCTGCCCCGCAGCAGGAGCTCGACCGCGTGCGTCGCCCGCTCGAGCTGCTCCTCTTCGCCGATCAACGCGACGGTCGAGCCGTAGACGCTCATCGAGCAGCCCGAGAGCTCCTCGATCCGGGAGCGAGCCCGTCCGCGGGTCCCGATCGCCCGCGCGCGGATGCGGCGGAGCGCCGCCTTCTCCCGGTGCCCCGTCGTGAACTTGATGTCGAGCACCCCGAGATACGTGTTCTCCTTCAGGAGCCGCATCGCCCGTTCCGGCGAGAAGCCGCGCCCGATCGCGAGCACGATGTCGCGGGCTTTCAGCGCCCCCAATGGGTCCGTGTCCGGTCCGGTGACACGGATCTCCCCGTCGTCGGGATCGACGTCGATCTCCGTCGCGGTCCGGGTCGCGATCTCGCGTTTCGTGCGCCCGCCGGGGCCGATGACCACGCCCAGCCGTTCCTCCGGTACGCGGGCGAAGAGAACGGGCATCGTCAGGTGGCCTCCTTCGGCGGTCCGACGAGATCGCCGCCGACCGCGCGGAGGAACTCCTCGGGATCGACCGCGCGGCCGAGACGGCCGAGAAACTTCGCGAAGTTGGCGATGTCCCGACGCAGGAGGCCGGGCGCCGCGGGGTGGTCCCGAGGGATCGCCTGCGCGACGTCGATGAGGACGGCTCGGTCCTCGAACCAGAGGACGTTGTAGGGTGAGAGGTCCCCGTGGACGAGACCCGCGTCCCGGACCATCCGACCGATCTGGAGCACGAGCTGCTCGTACAGCGCCTCGGGGTCGTCCACGACCGCGTTCTGCAAGCGGGGCGCCGCGCCCTCGGCGGTGCCGATGAACTCCATGACGAGGACATTGCGGTAGTGCCCGAACGGCACGGGAGCCCGGACCCCGGCGTCGCGGAGGCGCCCGAGGATCGTGTGCTCGCGGCGGGTCCACGCGAAGATCAGGCCCCCGAAATTGCGGACGCTGGACTCGCGCCGGAGCTCGTCGAGCGCATACGGCGGAAGCCGACGGAAGGTCGAGTTCGCGACCCGGTAGATCTTCACCGCCCGGAACTCGTCGCCCTTCGTCGCGCGGAACACGCCGCCTTCCTTCCCCGTCGAGATCGGAAAGTCGATGGCGTCGATCTGTCCGTGGCTGACGAGTCGGGAGACCGAGAGCAGCGTGCCGTGGTCGAAGAACTCGTCGAGGAGCTTGCGCTGACGGCTCTCCTTGCGGCGGTCCTCGAACCGCTCGCGCTGGCGGGGAAAGACGACGTCCTCGGCTCGGGGCATGAGGGAGCGTCGAGCCGGGACACGCTCATAGGCCTAGAGGGCCCCTGCGGGCCGCGCGAACGGGGGCCGAGCCCCGGGTGCGTTCCTTTCCCCCGGGTAAGTGGCCCTATAAGGCCCCCGGCGAACGTACTTGCATCATGATGCCGGTCTACCTCACGGGGCCCGCGACGTCGCGACCCCGCACGGCTCACCCGCCTCCGGTCCCTCCGGGCGAGAGCTCTCCGTTTCCCCTGGCCTCCATCCTGGATCGACCGGCCGACTACGACGCGGTCTTCCGGGTCGTTCGGGGTGCCGTGCGCTATGCGCTCGGCATCGAACGGCCGGGGCTCGGCCTCGGTCTATCGAACCTTCCGCCCCAGTTGGGAGCGTACTGGCAGGTGACCGGGAACCTGATCGTCATGAACGAGGGCCTCGTGGAGATGATGCGAGCGCACGCGCGCTCGCCGCCCGAGCTCAACTCGTTCGTCTACGTCATCCTCGCACACGAGTATCTTCACTCGCTCGGCTACCTCGACGAGCGAGCGGTCCGCCAGGTGACCGCGCACGTCACGCGGCTCGCCTTCGGCTCCGGCCATCCCACGACCCGCATGGCCGAGGGCGATCTCTGGCAGATGTTCCCGTTCCTTTCGGCCGCGCCGGGCGGCGACGGGCAACGTCTCAAGGTCGTCACCCGGTTCGACCTGGCCACCACGAGCCAATACATCCGCTGACCCGCCGGTCGCGGCCCGTCGCACCTTATCTTGCGTCCGAACATCTCCTAGGGGGCCATGACGGTGATCGACCCGGCGATCGGCATCGTGCTCGTCGTCGTGGGGATCATTCTCCTCGCGTCCGAACTCGTCCATCCCGGCGCGCTCCTCCTCATCCCGGCGTCGATCCTCCTCGTCGCCGGTTTCCTCTACCTCTTCCTGCCGTCCGACCTCCTGGACAGCTACTACGGCCCGATCGCGATCATCGTCGCGGCGATCCTCGCGGCCCTGATCGAGATCCCGTACTACCGGTGGGTCGCGCCGACGCACAAACCGATGAGCACGACGAGCGCCGGGCTCGTCGGCGACGAGGCGATCGTCATCGCGCCGGTCGTGCCGAACACGCTCCGGGGCAAGGTCCGCGTCCGCTCCGAGATCTGGTCCGCCCGCTCGAACCAGGAGATCCCGGTCGGCACGCGGGTGAAGATCGTCCACGGCGAGGGCGTCTCCGTCTCCGTTGAGCCGATCGACAGTCCGCCGAAAGCCTCCTAGGCCGCGCCGTCGGGGGGGCCCGGGGCCCCTCCGCGATTTCAAGAGCCGGCGTGGTCTCGCTGCGGGCGACGCAAGAGGTACAGTCGCATGGCGGATTACACGATCTGGATCGTCGTCGCGGTGCTGGTGTTCGTCATCCTGCTCGTGATCCTGACGCGGATGATCTACACCATCCAGCCGTACCAACAGGGGATCGTCACCCTACTCGGATCATACAAGCGGATGATCAGCCCGGGGTTCAACATGGTGAGCCCGCTCTCGGTGGTGCTCAAGATCGATCTCCGGACGCAGGTGCTGGAGGTGCCCCGGCAGGAAGTGATCACGAAGGACAACTCGCCGACCAACGTCGACGCGATCATCTACATCAAGGTCGTCGACGCGCCGAAGGCGATCTTCCAGGTCCAGGACTACCACGTCGCCACCGTTGCGCTGGCCCAAACGACCCTCCGTTCGATCATCGGCGACATGGAACTGGACGAGGTCCTCTACAACCGCGA
>JASHUJ010000039.1 GCA_030040035.1 Thermoplasmata archaeon | reverse complement strand
TCCGTGGACCAGATGGAGACGCTCAGCGAGATCGTCTTCGGTCTCTCGATCACCTTCTCCGCGATCCAGTTCGCGCTGAGCCCGCCGACCGAGGCCGCCCGGACCCTGTCGCTGATCGCCGAGTTCGCCGTGAGCTTCCTCGTCCTCGTCTGGGTCTGGATCACGTACATCCGGGTCGTGGCGAACCTGGGGACGGGTCAACGCCCGTCGCTGTGGCTCAACGTCGCGCTGCTGCTGCTCGCGACGGTCGAGCCCTACCTCCTCTACATCGTGTGGCTCGGCACGTTCCAGACGCCGTCGCAGACCCCTGCGCAATTGCTCAGCGATCAGGTCATCGCCGCGGCCTGGTCGATCGACATCGGTCTCATGCTGGTCATCCTCGCCACCATGACCCGCAGCACCCTCGCGGGTCCCTCTACGACGGCGAGCGCGGCCCGTCGGCGGGCCGTCCGGTCCTACTCGGACTGGTTCTACGCGATGGGCCTGATCGTCGCCCTCACGTCGCTCCCTATCTTCTGGATCCAAGTCTACAAGGGGACCGTGGGGGATCCGACCACCGGGACCTTGGCGGCCAACCTCCACTTGCAGCTGCTCCTCTGGGTCCCGGTCCTGACGGTATTCTTTGTCGGTGCGCTCCTCCTCGGTCGACGGCTGGACCAGGAGACGGCTTTCGTACCGGGCGGGAATGGGCCCCCCTCGGTCGGGGGTTCGGAAACCCACCGCACCCCTTCGGCCTGACCGCTCAGTCCCTCCGCAGCTTCGCGTCCGATCCGCTGCGGATCAGGCGCGCTCGTGCATCCACGGAACGTAGGAGATCCCGAGCACGAGTCCCTCCTTCGTTTGCATTCGGGCCACGGTCTGGCCCCAGGGATCGGTCCGGGCCGCGTGCAAGAGCTCGTATCCCTTCGACTCGAGCTCGGCCGCCGCCTGGGACACGGCGGCGGGACTCTCGACCTCGATCTCGAGGAACGCCTGCGGCACCGGGCGCTCCGCCGGCCAGCGCTCGCTCCCAAAGCACGCTCGCGCGGCCTCCGAGAGCGGCCACACGCCGAAGTACTTGCTGCCCTCCAACTTCTCGCTGTGCAGGAACTGGGTTCCCTCGGCCTGCGCCAGCGGGAGACCGAGCGCGTCGACGTAGAGCGCCCGGCCCTCCGCGAGGGTGTTCGTGATCACGCCGACCGCACCGATGAAGACGGGCCGCATGCCGGTACCTCAGGGGCCCATCACCTCGCCGGCCCTTTAGGGCGTCCAGAGACGACGATCGGCCGAACGGCAGATTAATACCTGAAAACCGTAACCCCCCCGAAATGCCGGGGCCGGCAGCTCCGCCCCCCTGACGGGAGGACCGTAGGGTGGGGCGCAGTCCAACAGATCTGGGCATCTTCGTCGGAAAGCGCCTCGTCCAGCTTATCCCCGTCCTGATCGGCATCACGATTCTCACGTTCCTGTTCACCCACATCTCGGCGGTCAACCCGTGCAACCAGTGGTTCCCGCACGCCGACCCGACGACGCTCGCCAACTGCCGTGCCCAGTTCGCGCAGCCGGCCGACGTGCAGTACTGGAACTATCTCGTCAACTTCGTCCACGGGAACTGGGGCGCCTCGGTCGAGGGCGTCGCCGTCTATCCCGCGATCGCGGACGGGCTGCCCGCGACCCTCGAGCTCGTCCTCGCCGCGCTCTTCCTCATGATCGTGGTCGGGATCCCGCTCGGCGTCATCGCGGCCCAGTCGGCCGGCCGGTGGGCCGACCACCTCGTGCGGATCTTCTACCTCTCGGGCTGGGCGACCCCGACGTACCTCGGCGCCGTGATCGCGGCGATCTTCCTCGCCCCGTACTTAGGGCTCCCGTCGCACGGCGAGTACTCGAGCTCCCCGCCCCCGTTCCCCCAGTACACCCACATGTCGGTGATCGACGCGCTCCTCGCCGGGAACCTCTCCTGGACGGGGGACGCGATCGCGCATCTCATCCTCCCCGCCGCGACGCTCGCGTTCATCAACATGGGGATCGCGACCCGGATGACGCGCAGCTCGATGCTCGAGGTGATCCCGCTCGACTACGTGAAGTCGGCCCGGATGAAGGGCCTCTCCGAGTTCTGGGTGATGTACAAGCACGCGCTCCGCAACTCGCTCATCACGACCACCACGGTGCTCGGGGTGACCGCGGGCGGCCTGCTCGCGGGCACGGTCGTCATCGAGGAGGTCTTCGGCTGGCCCGGGATCGGCGCGTACGCCTACACGGCCATCGGCGGGGGCGGCAACGCGCCGAACTATGACGGGGCGATCGCCGTGGTCGCGATCTTCGCGATCGGCGTCGTCATTGCGAACCTGATCGCGGACATCCTCTACGGGATCCTCGACCCGCGCGTGGAGTGGAGGTAGGCCTACGGCCGCGCCGACCGCGTCCGGGGCGACGTCGGGTTGGGTCGGCTCCCAGTCGCGGCGCGCCGGTCGGGGCCTGGTCACCTTCTGGCGCGTCCTGCGGGCGAACCCGCTCACGCTGGTCGGCTTCGTCCTCGTGGTGCTGATCGGCGTCACGGCGCTCCTCATCACCGTCGCGCCGCACGTCCTGACGCCGTACTGCAGCAACTGCCCCACGACGGACTACGCCGCATCGCCGTCCTGGGCGCACCCGTTCGGCACCGATTCCGGCGGACTCGACATCTAC
>JASHUJ010000038.1 GCA_030040035.1 Thermoplasmata archaeon | reverse complement strand
CGGTCGGCGGCCTCGCGCGTGAGGCCGTTGTCCCCGAGGATCGTGTAGCGTTCCGGCCGGATCGTGTGCGCCAGGACGAGCGCCCGGACGATCTCGTCGGACGTGACGCCGAGCTCGCGCGCGGTCGTCGGCGCGCCGATCGTGAGCAGCGCGTTCTTGAGGCGCCGCCAGTCGCCGCCGTGCAGGTACATCATCATGATCGCGCCGACCCCGCACTGCTCGCCGTGCAGGCTCGGGCGCTCCGAGATCCGATCGAGCGCGTGGCTGAACAGGTGCTCGCTCCCGGAGCACGGCCGCGACGAGCCGGCGACGCTCATCGCGATGCCCGCGACCAGGATCGGCCGGATCGCGATCCACACGGACTCCTCGAGGTTGGGCTTGATCCCTTCCGCCCGCTCCATGATCTCGTGGGCGGCGTACTCGGAGAGCGTCGCCGCGGTGCTCGAGTACTCCTCGCCCCGCAAACGGACCGCGAGGCGCCAGTCGAGGACGGCCGTGAGGTTCGAGATCACGTCCGCGCAGCCCGACGCGAGGAGGCGGAAGGGGGCCTGGACGATGAGCTGCGTATCCGCGATCACCCCGATCGGGACCGCGCCCTCGATGCTGGTGCGGCTCTGCGCGCCGTGCAGGCTCGCCCGGGGCGAGGAGATCCCGTCGTGCGCGGCCGAGGTCGGGAGACTGACGAACGGGATGTGCCGGTGGGCTGCCACGAGCTTCGCGATGTCGATCTTGCTGCCGCCGCCGACCCCGATGAGAAAGCGCGCGTCCGCGACCCGCACCTCCTCCTCGACCCGGGCGACCTCCCCCTCCGTCGCTTCCCCGGCGATGATCGTGGAGGCGGTGTAGCCCTCCGCCTTCAGGAGCTCGGTCGCTCGGTAGCCGGCGAGCTCCGCCGTCCGCGGGCCGGTGATCACCGCGCCCTTCTCGGCAAAGCCGAACGTCCGGCACGTGACCGCGAGGTCCTCGAGCACGCCGTGCCCGACGAGGACGATGCGCGGGAAGACCATCCCCCGCGCCTTCCCGAAGATCGATTCCGGGGCGATGAGCGTGCCGCCGTGGCTCGAGAGATCGCGAGCGGCCATCGTCTAGAGCGGCGAACGAGGGACCTGCCTTCTTTACCTTTCCGATAAAGGCCGATGCCCGGCGCTCGCGGCGTCACCGTCCCGGGACGTCGCCCCAGAGCACCTTGTGCTCCTGGAGCATCACCCGCACGTCCAGGTGGTCGGTGAGGACCCAGTCCGCGAGTCGCCCGGCGTCCGTGCCCCACACCGGCTGGAAGACGAGGGTCGCCGGCCCCTCGTACGTCCGCACGACCCGGCGGGCGTACAGATAGTCGCGTCGATCGCCGATGACGAACTTGAGCACGTCGCCCTCCCGGAGGAGCGGGAGGTTCGACCAGCGGTTCCGGTGCTCCATGCGCGACGAGGGGCACTTCACATCGACGCTCAGCGCGACGCGCGGGATGGCGAGATACGGCGAAACGTCGAGCGATCCGCCGGTCTCGATCACGGTCTGGATCCCTCGCCGCGCGAGCGCCCGGACCAGGACCGGCGCCTCCGACTGCAGGAGCGGTTCGCCCCCGGTCAGGCAAACGTGCCGCGTCCGGTTCCGGCGGACCTCCCGCAGGAGGGAGTCGACCGAGCGCTCGCGTCCGGGACCGAACGAGTACTTCGTATCGCACCACGTGCACCGGAGATTGCACCGGGCCGTCCGAACGAACGTGGTGCGGACCCCGGTCCACGGGCCCTCGCCCTGGACCGAGTGGAAGACCTCGATGATCCGCATCGCACCCGCGTAGGTCCGGGACGGGGTATGGGCTTTTGCAGCGACCGGAGCCTCCCGTTCCGAGTATCCCTCAAATACCGAGGGCGCGTCGAAGACCCGTCATGGACCCGGGGCGCGCGCGGCACTGGCAGGATGCCTGGGATTCCGCGGGCCTGGCCGTCGGCCGCCGGGTTCCGGGCCGGGAGAAGTTCTTCGCGCTCGTGGCCTACCCCGGGACGAGCGGATTCCTGCACGTGGGCCACCTCCGGGGCCTCTGCGCCGCGGACGCGATCCACCGATACCATCGCATGCGCGGGCACGTCGTGCTGTTTCCGTTCGGCGTGCACGCGTCGGGCCTGCCCGCGGTCGCCTTCGCTCAGAAGGTGAAGGATCGCGATCCGCTGACGATCGGGCAACTCGAGGAGCGGGAGGTTCCGGCGTCCGAGCAAGAGCGGCTCGAGGATCCGGAGTACGCGGCCCGGTATCTGGGGGAGAGCTACCGCCGGGTGCTGCGCTCGATGGGCATTCTGGTCGATCCCACGACGTACCTGACCACGATCGACGAGGACTATCGGGCCTTCATCCGCTGGCAGTTCCGCGTCCTCCGAGAGTCCGGCTCGATCGTGCAAGGGTCCTACTTCGCCTCGATCTGCCCGGTCTGCGGTCCGGTGGCGGTCGACCCTTCCGAGACCGATCTCTCGCGCGGCGGCACGGCGGAGGTCCTCCACTTCACGACGGTCCCGTTCGCTCTGGACGACGGGCGGATCCTCCTCGCGGCGACCTTGCGGCCCGAGACGGTCTTCGGGGTCACCAACCTCTGGGTCCCCCCTCACGGTTCGCTCGTCGTCTGGCATCGAGGCTCGGAGGCGTACCTCGTGGCCCGCGCGGGCGCCGAACACCTGGTCGAACAGCACGGAGGGCACCTCGGGCACGAAGTGCCGGTCGCCGAGCTGATCGGGCACCAGGTGCACGTTCCGCTCCGCGATGCGCCCGTCCCCATTCTCGCGAGTCGGCTGGTCGACCCGAAGGTCGGCACGGGGGTGGTGATGAGCGTACCGGCGCACGCTCCCGTCGACATGCAGGCCTGGATCGAGCTCGACGCGGAGACCCGCTCCGCGCTCGGGTCTCCTCCGGTCCTGCTCGAGATCGCCGCCGATGCACCGCTATCGTCCGCGGAGCGCGAGCTCGTCGCCGGCCCCGGCACCCCCGCCGAGCGCGCACTTCGGAGCGCCGGGGCCAAGTCCGGCCTCGATACGGTCGCGCTCGACGCCGCGACGGAGCGGCTGTACCGTCTCGAGTACGTCCGCGGGCGCATGACCGTCCCGCAGCTCGCCGGCGTCGAGGTCCGGCGGGCCCGCGAGCGCGTGACCGAGATGCTCCTCGCCGGCGGTCGGAGCTTCGAGCTCCAGGAGTTCTCCGAGCCGGTGATCTGCCGGAACGGTCACGAGGTCGTGATCCGGCGCGTGCCGGACCAATGGTTCCTCCACTACGCGGACCCGGCCTGGAAGGAGGCGACGTACGGCGCGACGAAGGACCTCCGCTGCTGGCCCGAGGATCTCGCCCGCGAGCTCCCCGGGATCCTCGAGTGGTTCGGGGATCGCCCCTGCGCCCGCAAGGGCCGATGGCTGGGCACTCCGTTCCCGCTCGACCCGAGCTGGATCATCGAGCCGATCGCGGACTCGACGTTCTACATGGCGTACTACGTCGTCCGCCGGTTCGTCTCCGCGGGCCGGATCCAGCTGGCCCATCTGACCGACGCGTTCTTCGACTACGTCTTCCGCGGGATCGGCCCGGGGGAACCGACGCTCGAGCGACCGGTCCAGGAAGAGGCCCGGGCCGAGTTCCTGTACTGGTACCCGCTCGATATCAACATCGGCGGGAAGGAGCACAAGAGGGTCCACTACCCCGCGTCGCTCTACACGCACGCCCGGCTCGTCTCCCGGGAGCTTCAACCGCGGGGCCTGTTCGTCCACGGCTGGATCACCGGCCCCGCCGGGCGAAAGATCTCGAAGAAGGAGATCTCGAAGAAGGCCGGCGGTATCCCGCCGATCGAGCAGGCGCTCGAGGAGTGGGGGGCGGACGCCCTGCGCCTCTTCCAGATCCTGGTCGCGTCGCCCGGTCAGGATGTCGAGTGGGATCCCGAGATCGTGGTCGATTCCCGCAAGCGGCTCGACGAGGTCGAACGACTGGTCCGGCAGGCCGCCGGGGACTCGGAGGGGCCGCCCGAGCTGGACGCGTGGCTCTTCGATGCCGTCCATCGGCTCCTCCGCGACGTCCG
>JASHUJ010000037.1 GCA_030040035.1 Thermoplasmata archaeon | reverse complement strand
CGGTAGACATCGAAGAACCGGTGGTCCCGGGCGTTGGACGAGAACAGGTAGGCATGGCCATCGGAGGTCCATCGCCCCTGGAGGTTCATCACCTTCGGATCGGCCGTGATCGGTCGCCGTCGTTCACGGGTACGGGCGCCCCCCTCCTCGAGCGCGAAGAGCTCGAGCTGCCAGGCTTCGTTCCCGCCCGCGTCCTGCCCCACGACCGCGCGGGGGCGGGTCGGGCAGGTGTCGACCCAACCGACTCGCTCCCGCGATTGGAACAGCGGCCGGGCCTCCCCTCCGTGGATCGGGATGCGCCAAGCTTGCGGCAGACCGGCGGCGTCGCCCACGTAGAGCACCTCGCGACCATCGAACGCGACGGAAGGGCTCCCGGACCGAGCCACCTCGAACCAGCGAGCCACCCTCCGATGGGCTCGCGCTGTACCGGCATCTCCCGTTGGCATGGCCCTCGGACTCCCGAGGGCCCTATGCCGTTTGCGCGAGCCCGGCAACGGGGATCGCCCGGACCCGAGCGCTCTGTAGAAGAGAGCGATGTCCGGGCCTTCAACGGGAGACGAAAAGTCGGCGGCCGGACCCCGTTCGTTTGGGGCCGTCCGAACGCCGCTTGCCATAAACATTTCGTGGGGTTTTAATAGCCGACCGTGCTACGCCGTGCCTAGCCATGGCGACGAACTCGGGTGTCGACCAGGTGCTGCTAGCCGACGAATCGGACCGGAAGCTCCGCCGGGCCCTCTCGTTCCAAGACCTGTTCATGATCTCCTTCGGGGGGGTCGTCGGCTCGGGCTGGCTCTTCGCCGTATCCTTCGCGGCCGAGCTCGCGGGGCCCGCCTCGATCGTGGCGTGGATCATCTGCGGGATTTTCATGATGGCGATCGGCCTCTGTTTTGCGGAGATCGCCTCCTCGCTCCATCGGTCCGGTCAACTGGTCCGGGGGCCCCTCTACTCCCACGGCGGCTTCACCGGCTTCATCATTGCCGCCGCGTACATCCTGGGTTCGATCACCGTACCGGCGATCGAAGCCGAGGCCGTCATCACCTACCTGGCCTCGAATCCGCCGGATATCATCCCCAATGCCGTAGCGTCCAACGGTCTCCTCACGAGTCAGGGGATCGGGATCGCCATTCTCCTTCTGATCGGCTTCTTCTTCCTGAACTACGTCGGGGTCCGCTTCCTGGGCGCGTTTAACACCGTCGTGACCTGGTGGAAGTTCATCATCCCGACGCTGACGATCATCTTCCTGTTCACCGTCTTCCACTCGAGCAACCTGACCATCGCCGGCGGCTTCGCGCCGTTCGGCTGGCCCGGTATCTTCACCTCCATCCCGACGGCCGGGATCGGCTTCGCGTACCTCGGGTTCCGGGGCGCCGCGCAGTTCTCGGGCGAGGCGAAGAACCCCCAGCGGGACGCGCCCCGCGCGATCATCTACTCGATCTCCGCGGCGGTCGTGCTGTACGTGCTGCTCCAGGTGGTCTTCATCGGCGCGATCAACTGGTCCGCCGCGGGCATCACCCCGCCCGATTGGTCGGGTCTCGGCTCGGGGCCGCTCCACACCGCGCCGTTCTACAACATCATGAAAGAGGCGGGTCCGGCGCTCCTGGGCGGTTTCGCCGCGTTCCTCCTGGCGGATGCCGTCATCTCCCCGGCGGGGACGGGCTGGGTCTTCCTCGGTGAGGCGACCCGCGCCGTCTACGGCGTCGGGGCCGACGGTTTCTTCCCGAAGCCGCTGCTCCGGATCCAGCAGCGGACCCGGATTCCTTGGATCGCCCTGATCGTGACGACCGTGGTCGGGGGCATCTTCATCGCGCCGTTCCCCTCGTGGTTCCTGTTCGCCGAGTTCGTGACGGACGCGTTCGCCGTCTCGCTGATCATGGGGCCGTTGACGCTGCTCGCCCTGCGGCGCCACGCGCCGAACTTGAAGCGACCGTTCACCTTGCCGGGGGCCTTCTGGATCGGCGCCGTCGCGTTCATCGGCGGCGCCTTTGTGATCTATTGGACGGCGTTCGGCGGGCTGTTCTACGTGATGACGGTGATCTTCCTCGTGCTGCCGGTCTTCTACTTCTTCTATGCCCCGGTGAACATGGGGATCTCCCGGGGCACGTCGCTCGCGATCGGGATCGTCCAGCTGGCGCTGACGGTCGTGATCACGGCGTACGGCTACATCAACCTGTACATCGGCGACGTCGTCTCGCTCTCGCCCACGAAGCCGCCGCCCTCGGACGGGACGCTGATCACGACGTTCGCGATCTATTACATCTCGCTCTTGCTGATCGTCGTCGTCCCCACGCTGATCGCGTACTCGCGGTCGAACCCCGAGGGTCGGAAGATGATCAACGCCGGCTGGTGGGTGATCGTCCTGCTGTTCGGGATGTACGTCATCAATTTCTTCTCGGTCTACAATTCGTTCCCGACGGTCGGCGGTATCCTCTTCAATTCGAAGGGGTACATTCCGACCCCGTACGACACGCCGATCTTCTTCGTGTTCGCGGCGTGCGTCTACGTCTGGGGCGTCTACAGCGGCTACCGGACGAAGGATCTCAACGAGGTCGAGCAGCTCCTGGCCCGGCCCGACGCGGACATGACGATCGACGACTCGGCCCATCCCTCCGGCGGGCCGATGCCGGGGCCGAATCACTAGACCGAGCCCCGTCGAACCCCTTCCGGCGATCGCGAGTTCGCGCTCGCCTTCGGTGCGTGGGGTTTCCCGTTGGGGCTAGCGCGCGAGTCCCTTAGCTAACCCGATCGGTGACCACCTCTCCCCGACGGAGGGGCGAGTTTCCGGGGCTCGCGGTCGGGCGCCGCCCCCGTTCACCAGGAGGCGTACAGGCCTTTGCGGCATTGGTCGCAGACCTCTGTATGGAAGTCCTCGATGAACCGGGGGTGCGCTTCCTGGCCGCACCAGGCACACCGGAACCGGAGCGTCGGGGAGGGGTACCCCGTCCCGTCGGGCAGGAGATCCATCGTGAGCGGCACCTGACCCGCCGGCAGGTTGCCGGTCGAGAGTTCGATCGCGTCGAGCAGCTGGCTGAACGCGAGGATCAGCGCGGACGACTGACGAACGGTCTCGTCCGAGTCGCTGATGACGAGCCCCAGCGAGACCGTGGTGCCCAAGGAGGCGATGGTCGGCATCTCGTCCCCGTGCCGGGGCCGGAGGTTGGCGAGACCTTCGAGCCAGCGGCGCCGCGCGGGATCGCGCCACAACTCGGCCGGTCGAGACCGGTAGACGTAGATCGCCCACTGGCGGTCGAACGCGGGATCGCCGGTCTTGAAGCCGGCGAGGCTCCGCTCCGCCCGCCGCTGCTTCTGGATGATCCGCTCGAGGTCGGGGCTCAGCCGAGAGAAGATGCGCGGGCGGCCGCCGATGTACAGCCAGGGGGTCTCGTAATGGATCGCCCGCTCCGGTTCGTCCCATCGGATGGCGGTGACCACGGTGAGCAGCTGGTCCGGAGAGAAGAGCGCGGGCCGTTGGTAGGTGACCTCCCAGAGCCGGCCGTACGCGGGTCCCACCAGCGGCGGGTCCTTGAACGGCGGCTTCGGCCGGCTCGGGCTGACCGGCGTAAAGGGGGCGTCGCGGAGCTGCGGGTTCGCCCGGAGGAGAGCCGTGCGGATCCGGGCCCACTGCGGGTCGCGCTCGCCGGAAGACCCGCCCGGATTGTAGGTCGCCATTCTTCGAGAGCGTCCTCGAGGAAGGAACGCGATGCAGCAGAAGAGCCTCGTGGTCCGGCGCGGGGCGGACCCCGGACGTTCAGCGCAGCGGTGCCGGCCGGATCCGCACGCGGCGAACGAGGTGGACCTCGCCGCGCTCGCGCTGCTCGAGCTGTTTGGTCGAGACCGTCGCTCCGTAGGTGCGCGCGGTGTTCAGGAGCGTTCCGAGGGACGCCGGCGGGAGGGTCCCATACATCGGGCCGGGGCCCTCGAAGTACAGGTGCGCACGGGCCTCGGGGCTCCCGACCGGGTCGATGGTCCGGTCCTCAACGTCGACGCGCAGGTCGGGATCTTTCCACGCCCAGAGGAGAGCCCGCCCCCAGCGCCGCTCGAACGCAAGTCCCGAGGCTCCGCCGCGGATCCGGGTGACCGGATTGAGGAGGCCAGAGTAGAGGCTCACTCCGATCAGCGCGAGCCCCAGGACGACGAGCAGGACCGCGATCAAGTAGCTCGCAGTGAATCCCCGGCTGACCAGGGTGCCCGCCTCGAAGGCCCCGATCCCGACGAACGCGCACCCGAGCGCCAGCCCCGTGCCGGCGACCCGGATCCGTTGGCGAAAGAACCGACCCGCTTCGGGCCGCAGATCCAGGTCGCACTTGCTCACGGGCACGAGGGAGGCCGCCGTGGGGTCGGGCTCGGGCATCCGCGACGCGAGTACCTGCCTCGATATGAGCCGATATCCTCCCCGGCGTCGATAGCGGGCATCGTTCCAGCTCGTCGGCCCCGACGGGTCGTCCACAGCGGCTCTGAGCCGTCTGCAGCCGCTTCGGTTCGGCGCAGGAGCGACCGAAAGAACGATACGGCCACTCCCGAGTTCCGGAGCGACGACCGAATGGACGCAGAGGCGGGGCGCGCCGAAGTCCTCCGGGCGGAACCCGGTGGACCCGTTCCGAAGGTCCACGACGTGGATACCTGCACCTTCGATTGCTACGGCACGCTCATCGACTGGCGATCCGGGATCGAGCAGAACCTACGACGGCTGCTGCGACCGAGGGGCATGCACGGGGCCCAATCGATCTTCCTGGCGTACCTCGGGGCCGAGCGCGCGGTCGAACGCAGCTATGTCCCGTACCGGGACGTCCTCGCGGCCTCGGCGGTCCGAGCCGCCCGGACCCTCGGCATCGCGCTGCCCGCCGCCCAGGCCCGGGAGTTCGCCGAAAGCTTGCCCCGATGGCCCGCCTACCGCGACAGCGCCGAGTCGCTCCGAGCCCTGGGACGCCTCGGGATCCGCCGGTACATCCTCTCGAACGTCGACCGGGACCTGCTCGAGGCCACGATCCGCGAGAGCGGGCTCGAGGTCGATGGGTACGTCACCGCACAGGACGTCCAGTCCTACAAGCCCCAGCCCGCGCACTGGGAACGACTGCTCCAGCAGTACTCGGTCGAACGGTCGCATCTCCTGCACGTCGCCCAGAGTCTCTACCACGACATCGCGCCCGCCACCGAACTCGGCCTGCGGACCGTCTGGGTGAACCGCTACGCGGAAGCCGGGCCCGGGGCGCTCCGCCCGACGTACATCGTCCGGGACCTGGACGGCCTCTTGGCGCTGCTCGCTGGGTGAGACCCCAAGCGGCCGGCGGGTCCGGGGCGATTCCGGCCCCGTTGCGGTCGGGCCACCCTTCCGAGCGAAGGTTCGAGATGCCCGCCGGCGCAATCGACGTCCATCCGGCGTCCCCGCACTCGCCCGTGAGTCCGTTCGGGCCGGCGCCCGTGCGCGCCTAGCACGTGCGAGAGTGTGCCATTATGCGCATTCGTACGTATTACGACTATTAACGATTCTAACATCGTTCATCAACGTCTCCACGACCCCAGTCTTGATATACCGGCACTCGGCCATACCGTCACCCGCGGGTCGGAAGGCCCTCGGAGGAAAAACGGAATGAACGTCTTGGGAAAGAGAGAGCGGAGCTGGAGAAAGGCGCGGAAGCGCGGGGTGTCGCCGATCATCGCGACGATCTTGCTCGTTGCGATCACGGTCGTGCTGGCCGCCGTGCTGTACGTGCTCATCTCGGGTCTGACGCACGGCCCGAGCTCGGCCCCGCTGGGAACGAACTTCTCGTGGGGTGTGCCCGTCAACTCGACGTCGACGAGCGGCACCGTCACTGGATGCGCCGCCACGTCGACCGCCCACGCCTTCTGCTACAGCATTGAGATTGCGGGTTCGTCCGTAACCACGTCGAACTTCATTCTCTCGCTGCGCAACTCGGCAGGTGCGACGGTGAGCTGGCCGGTCACAGCGGCGACGATTCCCTGCGCGGCCACCGCGACCGCGAGCCAGGTCTGCCTGATCAGCCCGACCGTCTCGACCCCGGTCGCTGCGTACTCTACGAGCGCGGGCGGCTGGACGAACGTCGCGACCTTCACGGGCTCCGTCTCGGGCGGCTACACGATCGTGATCTGCGTCATCGGGACGGCCGCGGTGAACGCCGGCCTTCTCGGCGACCAGCTGGTCGCGATCGGAGCGAGTGGCTACTCCGGTAGCGTTCCGGCGGCCTCGTTCTCCTAAAGTCGGAACGAGACCACCGAACGAACCCCTTCCTGGCCGAGCTCCTTGGGCTGGTCCCGAGGAGTTCGGTCCGAGATTTTTCGTATCGCTCCCTTCTCGTATTCCAAGTCGGGCGCACGCGTGAGACGCGAGCGGGGCGGCGGGAGCGCGGGGTTCCCGCCGGACTCTCGAGGAGCCGGTCGACGCGACCGGATCGATAGAAGGCCCGAGTCCGCCGCTCGGCCCCCTCGGCGTCACGACAACGTCTAAATAGCCGCTGCCGGCCTGAATATCCTCGGGACTAGTTTCCACTAGGGGCCCTTTCATCGGGATGTCGAATTCGCTCGTTCGTCCGCGTCACCGTGCACGCCGCTCGGGGCTCCACCAGGGCGCCCCGCTCCGCCGCAAGAAGCGCGCGGTCTCGGACGTTGTCGCGACGATCATCCTGCTCGCGATGACCGTAGTGTTGTTCTCCGCGGTCTTCGCGTTCGTGACATCGTTCCCCACGCCGGCCGCCCAGTCGGCGAACCAGTTCCAGGCGACCCTATTCTATTCGGGCGTGGACGTGGAAGGGGTCAATATCACGCACCTCGCGGGCCCGCAGGTCCAGGGCGGGGCCGAGGTCTGGGTCAAGTCGGCGCACAACCCGACAGCTTGCTACTCCTCGAACCCCATGCTCGTCTCGGCGGGGATCTCCTCGAAGGTCTGGAGCTTGGGTCAGACCTGGCACGGTCCCTTCCAGAACTTTACCGGATGCCCTGTGGGTACCGTGGACGGGTTTCCGGGCGACAATCTCACGATCTACATCGTGAGCGGCTCAACGCTCCTGTTCAGCGCGGTGCTGCCGGGCCAGTCGTTCGTCTCGCCTCCGACCATCCTTGCGTCGTGGACGTCCCCCTCCTCGATCACGACCAGCGAGGCGTTCAAGATCTACACGACCGTCTCCGGTAACCTCGCGGGTCACAAGCCGTACATCAACCTCGCCGGTCTCCCGGGCCAATCCGGTCCGGCCGTCGCGATGTGGTTCAACTCGTCCAATTCCGCGTGGCAGGAGAACGTCACCGGGGTGACGACGGCCGGGACGTACTACGCGCCGATCAACGTCACGGGCACCTCGAGCTTGACCAGCGCCTCGTCGGCGACGGTCGTGATCAGCTCCGGCGGCTCGTCCTCGTCGGCCTCGCTCTCGATCACGCCATCGATCTCGCCCTCTCCAACGTTCGTACGCTACCCCGAGACCCTGGTGGGCACGGTCACCAACTCCGGCTCGACAAGCGTAACGATCTCCTCCGTCACGTTCTGGGTCAATTTCACGTCGAACCATACCGAGGCCATCGTGCCGAAGTCCGGTACGATCACCCAGTCGGTCGTCAACGCCTATTCGAGTGTGGTGGTCGTCAGCGCTTCGACCTGGCTGCCGTTCCTGGCGACGACCTACAACCTCACGGCGCGGGTCCTGTTCACGAGCGGTGCGACCGCGACGCAGTGGAACTCGCAGCTCTCGGTCGGGCAACCCTTCACCATCACGGTCACCCCGTCACCCGCGCGCGTGAACGCGAGCTCGGCGGCCTCATTCGCGGTCGTACTGTCGAACGACGGTCCCCTCGCGGGCACCACGGCCAACGTGAGCCTCTTCGTGGTCTACACGACCACCAATGGGTCCCATGGATGGTCGACGAACGGCAAGTCGCCGGTCTCGAACGGGCACGGTGGCTGGTGGGTCTCCAACTCCTCGACGACCCTCGGGGCGTACGCGACCCTCTTCTGGACCCCCTCGCTCACGTCGCCGGCGGGCGGACCCTACAGCTACACGATCACCGTCTCGGTCACGCTCACGAATTCGGCTTCGTGGAGCACGACGTACACGCTGAAGGCGTACAACGCGATCACCGGTTGAGCGTCGGGTTCCGGATCGACCGCGGAGCCAACGGGAGCTCGCCTTTCAGGACGAGTGTCCGCTCAGGGTGACGGGCCCGAAGGCAGCGGCGGGGAAGCGCCGGAGCTGGTCGCCGGCAACGTTGCACCGCACTTCCAGCACTTCGTCTCGTTGGCGTAGACCACCGCGTTGCAGTTTGGACACGCGCGCTCCGAAGCCACCGGAGACGCGGGAGCCGGGCCTCCGGGGACCGCGGCCGCGTTCGTCCGGCCCGGGGGGCCGGGGGGGCCGTCCCCGCCGCCCGAGCTGCCGCCCGAGGGAGGCACCGGTCCCGCGGCCCGTCGCTGCGCCTCCTGGCGACGCCGTTCGCGGCCCTTGAACAGGACGTAGACCAGGAGGACCAGGTAGAACGGTGCGCCGAGGAACAGGAAGACGTCGAAGTAGATCCCTCCGATGATCGAGGAGTACGTCACCCCGAAATCGCCGACCACGGGCCCCTCGATGCCGTTGTAGGTCGGGTCGCCGACGAGGGTCTGGAAGTACGACTTCCCCGAGGAGTTGTTGACCGTATAGACGCCCATCTGCCAGTCCCAGATCGCGTTCGAGCCGATCGCGACGTGGAACTGGACCGAAACGTAGGCCGGCTCGCCCGAGTGGTTGCTGACGTTCAGGGTCTCGGTCTGCTCGGTAAAGGGGTACCCCGCCGAACACCATGGCGGAGGACTCGTCCCGCTGGTCGCGCCGGGACAGGTGCTGATGTACAGCGAGACGTTGGCGACCGTCTCGTTCCCGGGTGGCAGGTGGCCGGGATAGACGTTGACGGTCCACGTGAAGTTGGTCGAGGTCCCTCCCGCGTACGGGTTCACGCTCGCGTTCACGAGCACCGGGTTCGCCCCGGGGTAACCCGAGCAGAGCGCGGCCGAGTTCGAGGAAGAGCACGAGGAGATGGGGGCGTACGGCGTGTAGATCGTCTGGGTGATGACGACAGAGGAGATCGGCGCGACGAGCAGGATGACCACGAGTCCCGACAGCGCGAGGAACCGAGGACGCTTCAGGCCGGCCCAGATCGGGGCGGCGAGACCGAAAATAAGAAAGGCCGGGATGGCGAGCAGGACCCCGTCGGAGCCCCCATACACGAAGCTGGCGAAAACGATGAAGATCGTGAAGGCGATGAGCAGCGTCTTTCCGACGGGCGTCGTCAGAAAACGCCGAAACCCCCGCGGCGCCGGCTGCGACTGCTGCTGCACGGAGTCGAGAGGAGTTCCACCTCTCCTTATTAACTAATGGCCGAGACCACCGCGGCGCCGGGTCGTCCTCCCTCCCGGGCGATCCTCGTCGTCCTCGACGGCGTCGGGGACCGACCCCAGGCGGACCTCGGGGACCGGAGCCCGGTCGAGGTCGCGGCGACCCCGCACCTCGATGCCCTGATCGCCCGGGGCACGATCGGGTCCGTGGTCGTGGTCGCGCCGGGCGTCGCGCCGGAGTCGGACGCCGGCGTGTTCGCGTTACTCGGGTACGACCCCGTCCAGGACTCCCCCGGCCGCGGCGTCCTCGAGGCGATCGGGGTCGAGATCCCCCTCGCGCCCGGTGACGTCGCGCTCCGCCTCAATTTCGCCACCATCGGCGGGGACGGCGAGGTCGTGGATTCCCGGGTCGGCCGGTCGCTCTCGACGACCGAGTCGTCCCAGCTGGCCCGGTCGATCACGGCCGCCGACCTGCTGGCCGACCGCGACATACGGGCCGAGGTCCGCGCGACCGTCGGCCATCGTGGGGTCCTCTGGCTCCATCCGGTCCGGGGCGGACCCCTCTCGCCGAACATCTCGAACGCGGACCCGTTCTACGAGAAGGTCGGAGGCATGGGTCAGGCCCGTCGACCCGAGCGCCCGGCCCTCCAGCGCGTCAAGCCGCTCGATACGACGCCCGAAGCGCAACGCACCGCCGATGGGGTGAACGAATTCCTGGAGCGAGCGGCGGGGGTGCTGGCCGGAGAGCCCGTCAACGCACGGCGGGCGATGGCCGGCAAGAAGATCGCGAACGGTCTTCTCGTCCGAAACGCCGGGTCCCTCCCCGCCCGTCCCCTCGAGCCGTTCGCTCGGCACAGCGGAGTCGCCGGGGCGGCCCTGACGGAAATGCCGGTCGAGCGGGGGATCGCGCGAGTGCTCGGCCTCGAGGACCGGTACGTGGGCCCGATGGCGGGCGACCGGGGGGCCGGCTACGTGGAGCGGGCCCGGGTCGCCCGGGAGCTCGTCGATCGATACCCCTTCGTGTACGTCCACCTGAAGGGCCCGGACGAGCCCGGGCACGACGGGGACGCACGCCTGAAGCAGGAGATCGTCGAAGCGATCGACCGTTCGTTCTTCGGGCCGTTCCTGCAAGGCCTCGACCTGCAGAGTATCCGGATCGGGGTCACGGCCGATCACGCGACTCCCTGCGCGGCGAAGGGCCACACCGACGATCCGGTGCCGTTCGTTCTGGTCGGCGCGGGCGTGCTGCCCGCGCCGGGGGCCGCCGGTGCCAAGTTCGGGGAGTCCGCAGCCGCGGGGGGAGCCCTTGGGCTGCATCGGGGACGGGACGTACTGTCGATGCTGCTCCGGCCGTCCGTGCCGTAGGGCTCCCATGCAATCGAACGGCCTTCGCGTCGCCCGGGAGGATGGGGAGACCGTGCGCCGGGCGCTGGTGGAGGCAGAGCTCCTCCGCGCCGACCTCGGCATTCTCCGGGAAGGGGAGTTCCTGGTCCTGCCGATCCGGCTGATCCCCGCGGATCGGGCGCTCCCGGGGGAGCTCGTTCAAAGGGACTTCGAAGTGGTCCCATCGGCCGCGCCGAGCGACTACCGGGATCGGATCGAGGGCGATCGAACGTGGCGAGAGCGCCTACCCCGGTCCTTCGACGTCGTGGGCGACATCGTCCTGATCCGGCTCCCCGACGAGTTCGAACCGAGGCAGCGCGAGATCGGGGAAGCGCTCTTGGACTTCGTGCCCTCGGCCCGGATCGTCGGGCGGGACCGGGGCGTTCACGGCGCCGAGCGACGTCGGCAGATCGAACGGATCGCGGGGTCCGGAGGCTGGAGGACCCGTCACCGCGAGAACGGCCTCGAACTAGAAGTGGACGTGGAGCGGGCCTACTTCTCCCCGCGCCTTGCGCGCGAGCACGCCCGCGTCGCCGAGGAGGTGGGGCGCGCGGAGGTCGTGTACGACCTGTGCTGCGGCGTGGGCCCGTTCGCGGTGACGATCGCGCGCGACGGCCGGGCGACGCGGGTCGTGGCCGTTGATTCGAATCCGGCCGCCATCGAGCTCCTCCGCGCGACCCTGAAGCGCTACCCGTTCCGAGAACGGGTCGAACCCGTCGAGGGCGCGCTCGAGGAGTTCCGCCCGCCACCGGGATCGGCGGACCGTGCGATCTTGAATCTCCCTCTCGAAGGGATTAAGTACGCATCCTCGGTGGCACGGCTGGTGGCGCCGCGGGGGCATCTCCACTACTACGAGATCGCGCCCCGCTCGGAGTTCGACCGGAGAGCGGAGACGATCATGGACACGCTCGGCGAAGGCAGTTGGAGGGCGGTCGACCGGCACGTCGTCCACCCGTACGCTCCCACCGCCGATCTCGTCGCGTTCGAGTTCGAACGGCGCGACGGCTAGGGGGTTCGTCGTGGCGCGCATCGTCGACCTCGCCGAGGTCTCCGAGTCGGACCTCGAGACCGTCGGGGGGAAGGCCGGGAAGCTCGGGGAGCTCGTCCGTCAGGGGCTCCCGGTCCCGCCCGGATTCGTGATCACGACCGAAGCCTATCAGGCGTTCCTCGACGCGACCGATCTCCATCGGACGGTCCCCGAAGCGCTCGGCACGATCCAGACCGATCAGCCCGCGACCGTGGAGGCGGCGTCGCAGCGGCTGCGGAGCGCGTTCGAAACGACCGATTTCCCTCCGGAGCTGAAGGCCGAGATCGTCGCAGCGTACGAGGCGTTCGTGAAGAAGCACGCGGTCCGCTTCTCCGCGGTCCGCTCGAGCGCGACCGCCGAGGACCTCGAGGGCGCCTCGTTCGCGGGCCTCCAGGACACGTATCTCAATGTCGCGGGGATCGAGAACATCCTCACCTCCGTCCGGAAGTGCTGGGGCTCGCTGTTCACGCCGCGCGTCCTCGTCTACCGCCAACGCAAGGGCTTCGACCACGCGACCGTGCGGCTCGCGGTGCTCGTCCAGCAGATGGTCGACGCGACCGTCAGCGGGATCCTCTTCACGAAGGACCCCAACACCGGCGAGAATCACATGATCGTCGAAGCCGCGTTCGGCCTCGGCGAAGCAGTGGTGGGCGGGGAGGTCACTCCGGACCACTACGTCGTCGACGGCGCCAGCCTGAAGCTCGTCCACAAGCAGATATCCGAACAGAAGATCCAGCTCGTCCGAGGTCCCCAGGGAGGCAATGTCCGTGAGGAGGTACCGGCCGCCCAGCGCAAAGCCCAGAAGCTGCCCGACCAGCGCCTCCAGCGCCTCGTCTCCCTGGCGCGCGTCATCGAGTCGCACTATCGTCGGCCGATGGACATCGAGTGGTGCGGCGACAAGGAATCGCTCTTCGTCGTTCAGGCCCGGCCCGTGACGACGATCCCGACCTCGACCGCCGCGGCCACCGGGGGGGAGCGGGCGGAAGGAGCCGCCGGCACCGTCAAGGAAGGAGAGGCGCCCGTCCTCCGAGGCTTCGGGGCCAGCCCCGGCGTAGCGATGGGCAGCGTGCGGATCCTGCGGGGCGCGGCGGAGATGGAGAAGCTGAAGCCGGGCGAGGTGCTCGTCACCGCGATGACGACCCCGGACATGGTTCCGGCGATGTCCCAGGCCGCGGCGATCGTCACCGACGAGGGCGGGATGACCTGTCACGCCGCGATCGTCTCGCGCGAGCTCGGCGTCCCGTGCGTGGTCGGCACGCGCGAGGCGACGACCGTCCTGAAGGATGGCCTTGAGGTCACCGTCGACGGGAAGACGGGGGTCGTCTACAAGGGCTTCCTGCCGCGGGGTCCGGCGACCGGGGCCGGAACGGCCGCCGCCCCCGTCGGAGCGATCGCTTCCGGCGGCGCGCACCACGAGGGCGTCCCGGTGACCGCGACGAAGATCTACGTCAATGTCGGCGTCCCGGAGAAGGCGGAGGAGTACGCGCGCCTCCCGGTCGGGGGCGTCGGGCTGCTCCGGATCGAGTTCATCTTCACCGCGCACGTCCGGGACCACCCTCTCGCCCTGCTGAAGCGCGGCAAGAAGGACGAGCTCGTCCGCCGGCTCGCCGAGGGGATCGGCAAGGTCTGCCAGGCGTTCCACCCCCGGCCCGTGATCATCCGGACCTCGGACTTCAAGACGAACGAATACCGGGGCATGCCGGGCGGGGAGGAGTTCGAGCCGACGGAGGAGAACCCGATGATCGGCTGGCGCGGCTGCTCCCGCTACATCTCGCCCGTGTTCAAGCCCGCGTTCCTCTGCGAACTCGAGGCGATCCACCGCGTGCGCACCGAGATGGGGATGAAGAACGCGATGGTGATGCTGCCGTTCGTCCGGAACACCTGGGAACTCGAGGAGATTGCGGAGATGATGAAGGCCCAGGGCCTGAAGCGCTCGCGCGACTTCCAGCTCTACCTCATGGCCGAGGTGCCGTCGACGGTCCTGCTCGCGCGGGATTTCTCCCAGCACTGCGACGGATTCTCGATCGGCTCCAACGACCTCACCCAGCTCGTCCTGGGCGCCGACCGGGACTCGGAGACGCTCGGACGGATGGGCTATTTCGACGAACGGGATCCGGCCGTCCAACGGGCGATCTCGCTCCTCATCGAGGGCGCGCACGCCGAGGGCCGGACGGTGGGCATCTGCGGGCAGGGCCCGAGCGTCTACCCCGAGTTCGCGGAGTTCCTCGTACGGGAGGGGATCGACTCGATCTCCCTCAACGCCGACACGGTCCTCTCCACGATCCGGACGATCGCCTCGCTCGAGCAGCGCATGAAGCTCGCCGGGGTCCGCCAGCGGACCTCGACCTAGCTCGGGCTCGAATTTCCGCGCGCCGACCTGCGCGGGGGACGCCACTGCGGCGGCCCCGCCGGGCCCGGGGCGGGGATCGCGAGCGCCGCGTCGTGCGGCAGGTCGTACTCCTGGAACTCCCGGGCCGGTCGGAACCCGAGCTGCTCGAGCCGGGACTCGAGACGGCGCGAGTCGGCGAAGATCGAGTATCGGACCCCCGAACCGACGGGATCGTGGGCCCGGGCGAACGCGACGAGTTCCGAGGCGGCCCCGCGGCCTCGCGCCGACGGCTGCGTCGCGACGGCGTGGAGGCCCGCGCTGGTCCGGTACCGGTAGACGAGCGCGGAAGCGACGGGATCGCCGTTCAGGGTCGCGAGGAGCGGCGCCATCGCCTCGTGCGGATTCGGGTGGCTCCACGCGATGTCGAGGGCGGTCCGGAACTCGGGCCGCTCTTCCGGGGTCGACCAGAACGACGCGACGAGATCGATCTCCTTCCGTTCGGCGACCCGGACCTCGACGTCCGGGGCGAACTTCGTGGGGGGTCGGTCGGTCGAGAGGAGGAGCGAGAGCGTCTCGGCCCTGGGGCGAAAGCCGAGACGCCGGAGCCCCCGATCGACGTGCTCGGGGACCGGCAGTGGCACCCGGAACGTCGGGCGCAGGGCGCGCTGGAAATAGTGGTCGAGCGCCCGCTCGAAGAACGCGGTCTGCCGTTCGGGTCCGACCCCCATCTCCTGAACGAAGTTGAACCGGGGGACCGGGATCTTCTCGTGCGTGACGAGGGTCGCGCCCGGGATCTCGAGGGCGTAGCCGCCCAGGGTCAGGACGAACTGCCGCTCGCCTTCGAGGGCGGCTTCGGTGGCGAGCTCCGCGAGCTCATCGACCACGGCCGGGGAGACGACCGGGAGTACATGGCAGGTCTGGCCCCCCCGCGCGTCGGGGGCGGCACGGAAACTCTAAAGTCGCCGGGACCTCCGCCGATTCGACGGGTCGTTCCGTCGGGGTCCTCGTTCCATGCCGTCCGCGTCGATGCATCCGCCCGCCCCGATCGCGGTCCTCGGCGGCGGGAACATGGGCAGCGGGATCGCGCAGGCGTGCGCCCAGGCGGGCTTCGTGGTCCGAGTCCGCGACGTCGACGCCGCGGCGATCGCGCGGGGCCGCTCGCTCGTGGAGAAGATGCTCGCGGGCGGTGTCGAGCGCGGGAAGCTCACGCCCGCGCAGCGCGACGAGATCCTCGGGCGGATCTCCTACGGGACCGATCTCAAGGAAGCGGTCGAGGGGGCGGCCCTGGTGATCGAGGCGGTCTTCGAGGAGGAGACCGTGAAGCGGGCGCTCTTCGAGGAGCTCGCGCCGCTCGTCGGCTCGGGCGCGATCGTCGCGACCAACACGTCGTCCCTCTCCGTCACGGCGCTCGCGCGCGGATTCCCGAAACCGGGGCGATTCGCGGGCCTGCACTTCTTCTATCCGGCCGCGATCAACCGACTCGTCGAGGTCATCGCCGGCGATTCGACCGATCCGGCGACCATCGCCGGGCTGGAGCGGTTCTGCTACCGGCTGCGCAAGATCCCGATCTCGACGGCGGACCGGGCGGGCTTCTGCGTGAACCGCTACTTCGTGCCGTACCTGAACGAAGCGGCCCGGCTCGCCGAAGAGGGGGTGGCGAGCCTCGCGACGATCGAGGAGGTCGGACGCGAAGTGTTCGGGGCGACGCTGGGACCGTTCGAACTGATGAACGTCACCGGCATCCCCATCGCCTTCCACTCGCAGTCGTCCCTCTACCGGGCCTTCGGCCCGGCGTACGCGCCCTCCGCGCTCCTCGAGCGGCAGTTCCAGAGCGGCCAGCCGTGGCCGTGGAAAGGCACTACGGTCGAGCCCGAGAAGAAGGAAGCGGTACGCCGCCGCTTCCTCGGACTCACGATCGGGATCGCCACGCGGCTCGTCGAAGAGGGGGTCGCCACCCCGGAGGCGGTCGACCGCGGCGCGACCGTCGGGCTACGCCGTAAGTGGGGGCCGTTCGCCCAGCTCTCTGCGCTCGGGATTGCGGAGGGGCTTGCCCTCACGGAGGAGTACGCGAAGCACTGGCC
>JASHUJ010000036.1 GCA_030040035.1 Thermoplasmata archaeon | reverse complement strand
TGTCGGGTTCAGGCTAATCCACGGCTGCGGTCTGTGGACGGCATGTCGCGTGGGGCGGAGGTCCGGGCGATCCGAGGGTCGACCGATCGGATGGCCGAGTCGGATCGCGATCCAGGATCGGCCCATCTCGTGGAGTGGGACGTACGACCCGCCCGAGGCCTCGCGGCCTGGGCGGGCAATTTTCCCGACCTGGTGTGCACCGTCCGACCCATCGGATTCCGCTGGCTGATCCGCTGCGCGGGCCCCTCGTCGACCCTCAAGGAGATCTGCGATCGACCGCTTCGTGACGCGACCCGCGTGGTGGTCGATCGGCGGCCCGACGAGTCAATCGTGTTCGCGTACTCCCCCCATCCGTCCGAGGCCCGGGTGCTGCGCGAGATCGCCCGGGCGCGAGGGTTCGTGCTTCCGCCGATCGTCGTCCGGGACGGCGCGATGCGGATCCGGTACGTGGCGGATCCCGGGGGGGCCCTCGAAGGCGTGCCCCGCCCGCGGGTCGACGCTCACCTGGTGGCTCGGCGGACCTTGACCCCGGAGCGCCTGCGAGAGGAGCTCGCGTCCGAGGTGGCCGGGCTTCCGACCTTGAGCGCGAGACAGGCGCAGGTCCTGCTGGCCGCCGTGGCCTCGGGCTACTACGAAGTCCCTCGCCGCTCAAATCTCGAGGCGATCGCTCGCGGGCTCGGATTGGGCCGGAGCACGGCGGAGGAACACCTTCGCCTCGCCGAATCCGCCATCATCCGGTCGGCCGCTCCCCTCGTTCGTCGGGCGCGGCAGTCGGGACCCGCGGTGCCGGTCGCGGAGACGACCGAGCATTTCGCGGCGTTCTCCTCGGAGCTGCAGCTCTACGTGGACCTCGTCCTGTCCGGGGACCGGATCTCGAGGGTTCGGTTGCTTCGAGCGTCCCCGCCCCCGGCCGACCTCCGACGCCACCCTCATCTCGACCGGATCCTCGAGCACCTGCGCACGGGCCGCGATGATCTCCGAGACCTGCCGGTCGGCCTGGCGGTGAGCCCGTTCGAGCGCCAGGTCCTCGAGGAGCTCCGACACATCCCGGCCGGCGCGACGCGTACCTACGCGGAGGTCGCACGGCGCATCGGTCATCCGGGGGCGTCCCGGGCGGTCGGGAACGCCTGCGCCCACAACCCGGTGCCGCTCGTGATCCCCTGCCATCGCGTGATCCCGGCGCGCGGAGGGGTGGGTCGTTACTCCGCGACCGGCGGAGAGGAGACCAAGCGTCGCCTCCTCCGAGCCGAGGGGGCGATTCCACCTTCGGGTGTGGGCACGGTCATTTCCTCCTCCCCTTCGACCGTCGGCCGTCGTCGGCGGAGAACCCGATGAGCGAGCCGACCCCCTCGCCGTCGCCTCCGAACGCTCGGAGCACCGATCTGCTCCTCGTCGTCGTGCTCGGGATCCTGTGGGGGTCAGCGTTTCCGCTGATCCGGGCGGGCCTCGTCGCCGGGGCCCCGCCGCTCCTTTTCGCTTCCGTTCGGTATCTCCTGACGGCGGCGGTGCTGGTGCCGGTCGCACTGGTGGCCCGCGCGCCCCTGCCGCGTCGCGACGTCCTCCTCGTGCCGGTACTTCTCGGCGGACTGCTGATGATCGGAGCGTACGGTGTGCTCCTGTACCTCGGCGAGACAACCACCTCGGGAGGCCTCGCGGCCATCCTGACCGCATCGGCACCCCTGGCGAGCGCGGTGATCGGCTACCGGCTCCTGCCGGCGGAGCGGCTCGGTTCGTCCGGGGTCGTCGGGCTGCTCGTCGGGTTTGGTGGAGTGGGCGTGTTGGTCCTCCCGCAACTGCTCGGCTCGGCCAGCATGGGAGCGACCGGGCCCGTGCTCGTGGTCGCCGCGGTGATCACCTTCGCCGGCGGATCCGTCCTCCTGCGCCGGTCGTCGCGCGCCACCCCCGGATTTTGGCTCCTTGCCATGCAGTTCGCGGTCGGGGGCGCCCTCGCCGGCGCCCTGGGGCTCGGTCTCGGCGAGCCCCGGACGCTCGGGAATCTATCGATCACCGGCCCGGCCCTCGTCTTCCTCGTGGTCCTCACCGGGATCGTCGGGTACTCGCTCTACTTCCGGGTCCACCACACCTCGGGGCCCACGACCGCGAACGTGGTGGGATACGTCAATCCGGTGACCGGCGTCCTCGTCGGTCTCCTCATCTTCGGGGAGGTCGTCACCCCGATCGAGATCGTCGGTCTGATCCTCATCGCGGGAGGTCTCTTCCTCCTCCAGCGGGATCGTCGACCCCAACGACCGGCGTCGCCGGAGTCGAAGAGTCCGAGCGCGGTTTCCGGAACCGGGGCGGCGGTTCCCGCGCCGTCCGAGAACGGATGATCCCGACGCGACCGGCTAGCCCGGGCGGGCTCCGCCGCTCCCGAGGTTCCGTGTTTGAACCAATGGGTTAAACCGTCGGGAGCGCTTCGCGCGGGAGCGTGGGGCTCCTCGAGCTGTTCGTCGCGGTGCTGATCGCCGGCATATCGTGCATCAATCTCGCCCTTCCGGCGCTCGTCTGGCGACGCTCGGGGGACGCTCGCTTTCTCTTGCTCGCGGGGGCGAACCTCGTGCTGGTACTCCTCGGCGCCGTCTGGGCCTGGGGGCAGCTCCCCGTCGGCCCTCCGGCGTGGACCGGGGTGACCCGCGTCTCCCTCGGGCTCGTCCTCCTCGTCACCCTGCTCCTGCTCGCGAGCACGCTCTGGCCCCGTCGGGCGTGAGCGATGCAAGAGGAGGATCTCCTCACTCTCACGACCCGCCGCGAGCTGTACGACGCGGTGCGCCGCTACCCGGGGATCGGGGCGCGCGAGGCGCAGCGCCTTGCGGGCACCGGCTGGGGCGAGACCGTCTACCATCTCGACCGACTGACGGACGCGGGCCTCCTGCACCGAGAACGAGCGGGTCACCAGGACCACTACTTCGCCCCGAGCGTTCCGCTCGCCGATCGCCGGCTGCTTCGCCTCGTGCGCTCTCCTTCCGCCCGTCACCTGCTCGTGGCGTTGCTCGAGGCCCCGGGCAGCACCGTGCCGGCCCTCGTCGAGCGCACCGGCCTCAGTGCCGGTCGCCTCTCGGTCCACCTCGGCCGGATCGTCGAGGGCGGCGTCGCCCGCACCGGGCGGGACGGTCGGTATCGGACGTTCGAGCTCGTGGACCCGGACCAGGTGATCCGGCTCCTGCTCACGTACCGGGAGAGTCTCGCCGATCAGTGGGTCGAGCGCGTCCTCGCCACGTGGTCCGAGTTGTTCCGGCCGTAGGGAGTGCGGGTTTGGACCAATCGATTCCGTGCTTGGACCAAAAAGCGAGTGACCCCCCTCGGGGCTGCTCTTACTCGAGATGATGGCGCAGCACCGAGGAGGCTCGTTCCCCCGGGCCGTACCCCTGACCCGGCTGGTCCCCCCGGCCGTTTGCCTGGGTCTTCTCCTCCTCGGGGCTGCATGGGTGCCCGCCGCCTCGGCCGCCGCAGGGGGCGGGTGGACGCCCGACCCCGTCTCGTGGACGAACGGAGTGGTGCTCTGCGAGTTCGTGTCGAACGTCCCCGGCGTGAACGTCTCGGCCTCCAACCTCAGCGACTCCGGGCTTCGGGTCGGCCTCGAGGGGATGTCGGAGGTCGACCCGGCGGGCGCGGTCGTCGCGTCCGCGAACTTCTCGGGCGCCACGTGGCAGATGTCGAACCTCTCGAACGACGACGACTACATCCTCGAGTTCGCCGCCTCCGCGCCGATCGCGCGCGCTCCGTCGGGGGCCGCGCCGGTCGGATCCGTGGACGTCGCGATCGACTTCATCCTCCCGGCGTATGCCGAGGACGGCGCAGCGGTGAACGTGGTGACCGCCCAGCTGACGATCTCGAACTGGACGTGGCAGACCGCGGGCGATTCCCTTCAGATCCTGTACTCCGCCGGGCCGGCCTATCCCGGCTCGGAGCATCTCGCCTCGCCGTCGCAGCCGGGCTGGCTCTTCGCGAGCGTGTCGAACCACTCCGGTCAGCCCCTCGAGTGGATGCAGCCCGACCCGAACGCGACGGCCTGGGGCGCAACGGGGGCTCCGGCGAACGTCTCCGCCACCGCTGCGGTGGCGATCCGCTCTCCCTCGTCCGGTACCGTCACGGTCGATCTGGACGGATCCGGAGCCGGGTACAATGCCTCCCGATTCCTGTTCGACAGCGAGATCGGCATCGTGCTTCCTTCGACGGTCGCGGGGCTACCCCTCGCGGATTTCGTAGCGGTCGCCGGCATCGGTCTCGTGGCGAGCCTCGCGATCGCGGGGGTGGCTCGGCGCGTGCGCCGCCGGCCTTCCCGTCTCATCTATGTCGACGGGGAGGGAACGTGACCGCCGTGGGCGCGTTCGCCCGAGGGTGGATTGCAGCGGCCCAAGGCCCCGACGAGGAGCGATGGGGCCCCGCGGTCCTGCCGGCGCTCGTCACCCGCCTCGAGCGGCGACTGCCCCCTCGGGGTCCGGCCGGATTGCTCGGGACCCCTCGAAGGGGATCGCCTTCCTCCGCCGGGCGCGGTCCTCAGCCGACGTAGTTCGGTCGCAACGTCCCGGGGGGGAACGGGTCGTAGGGGGGATGGATCTTGGCCGGGACTCTTCCGATCCTCGATGCCCCCGACGCGGTCGACGGACCTCGGCTCCCGAGCGTGATCAGCGGAGGGGTCGTGGCCTACAACGTCGAGCACCGCGTCGAACAGTCGGTGCGCTCGCTCCTCGACCAGCACCTTCCCGAGGGCGTGCGGTGGGATCGGATCTGGGTGGTCGCGAGCGGGTGCACGG
>JASHUJ010000035.1 GCA_030040035.1 Thermoplasmata archaeon | reverse complement strand
TCGAACCGTCCCTGTTCCGATGGACCGATTTCACGAACGTGCGCGAACGGGTCATCGACGGCGCGATCCACTACGTGCAGCGCACCGCGCGCACCTCCTCGCGGGCGCCGTCCGACCGGTTGATCCAGATCGAACGTCCCACTGTCTGACCCGGTTTCGGCACTCCGAGGGACGGAGGGCCGCGGCCGGGTCCTTAGGACCGGGACTTCCGGCGATCGGCCCCGCGCCCCGGTGTCAGGGCCTCGAGCATCGGCTGCACTTCCGGCGGCCCATCGTACCGGCTTCCGTTGATGAAGAACGTCGGCGTTCCGTTCACGCCGCTCCGCACGCCGCTCAGGAAGTCTTCCTCGATCCGCGAGGAGAAGGCGTGCTGCGCGACCTCCCGGGCGATCTTCGCGACGTCGAGCTTCAGCTTCGCTTCGTACCGCGCGAAGTGCTCCGCATCCCCGAGGAACCGCTGGTTCTCGTACAGATAGTCGTGGACTTCCCAGAACTTCCCTTCGGCGGCGGCCGCTTCGGCCGTCTCGGCGGCCCACTCCGCTTGAGGGTGGGCGTTCGTAATGGGGAAGTTCCGAAACACGAACCGCAAGGTCGATCCGAGCTCCTTCTGGAGCCGCTTGACGACCGGGTACGCCGCCCCGCAGTACGGGCACTGATAGTCCCCGTATTCGACGAGGACGACGGGGGCGTCGAGCGGCCCCTCGGAGTGATCCCGTTCCCCGACCGGCAGCGTGAGCCGCGGGGGTTCGTAGGTCTCGGGCATGAGATGATTCACCTCAGGTGTTCGAGGGCCGTCAGGATCCCGTCGGCGCCCGGGTTCACCCCGTCCGGCGACAGGAGACTCCAGCGGATGACGCCGTGCTTGTCGATCACGAAGAGGGCCCGCGCGGACTCGCCGGTGCTCGTTTCGTACACTCCATACAGCCGCGACACCGCCCCCTTCGGCTCGAAGTCCGAGAGCAGCGGGAAGTTGAGCTTCCGATCCTTCGCGAAGGCCAGGTGCGTCCAGATCCCGTCCACGGAGATCCCCAGGATCTCGGCGTCGAACTTCTTGAACTCGGGCATGACCTGGGCGTAGAGCCCCATCTGATCGGAGCACACGGGGCTCCAATCGGCCGGATAGAACGCCAATACGACCGGCCGCCCGAGGAAATCCTCCAGCGCGACGGTCTGATCCGGTGTCGTCTTGAGTCGGAAGTTGGGGGCCTTCGCGCCCGCCGCGAGGATAGGGGACCGGGGGTCCGACGATTTCGACATCGGGCCGCAAGGGCCGATGTGAACCATAAGTCTTCCAGCGTCATAGAGGCCCAAGGCGGCCTCGGTAGGACGGGGAGCGCGTGCCGCCTGGATTCCCGGGGCCTTGGCCTGTGGGGCGTTGCCCGGTACGGCTTCGAGCGCCGTTCGGGGCCGCCCGCGCCCGGCCTACCCTTAGGACGTCAGGCCGAGGTCCCGGCGCGGGTTGCCGACCATCTTCTTCGGGTCGACGATCCGGTCGAACTCCTCGGCGCTCACGTGCCCGCTGCGGATCGCGGCCTCGCGCAAGGTGAGGTTCTGTTCGAGCGCCGCGTGCGCGATCGCGGCCGCCCGGTCGTAGCCGATCACCGGGCTGAGCGCGGTGACGAGCATCAGCGACTCGCCGACGTACTGCTCTACCCGCGCCCGGTCGAGTTCGATCCCAGCGATGCTGTACTTCGCGAACTTGGTCGCGGCGTCGCCCAGGATGCGGGCAGAATGGAGGACGTCGTTGACGATGATCGGCCGCATCGTATTGAGCTCGAAGTTCCCCTGGGACCCGGCGAACGCCACCGCGGAGTCCTCGGCGAGCACCTGGATCGAGACCATGATCGTGGCCTCTTCTTGGGTCGGATTCACCTTCCCGGGCATGATCGAGCTCCCCGGCTCGTTCGGGGGCAGCACGAGCTCGTGGAGCCCCGCCCGGGGACCGGAGCCGAGCCAGCGGAGGTCGTTCGCGATCTTCATGAGGGCGACCGCGACGGCGCGCAGGCCGGCGCTCGCCGCGACCATGGCGTCGAGCGATCCCTGCGCGGCGTACTTGTTCGGAGCGGAGACGAACGGATGCCCCGTCATCCGGGCGATCTCGGCCGCGACGCGGTCCCCGAAATCCGGGGCGGCGTTGAGGCCGGTCCCGACGGCGGTCCCTCCAACGGCGAGACGGTAGAGGCCTGGGAGCGTCCCGCGGACCACGGCGAGCGCGTCCTCGAGCTGGGCCGCGTAGCCGGACCATTCCTGCCCCACGGTGAGCGGGGTCGCGTCCTGGAGGTGGGTCCGTCCGATCTTCACCACGTCGACCCAGGTCCGGGCCTTCGCCGCGATCAGGTCGTGGAGCGCGCTCACCGAGGGGATCAGGCGGACGTGGAGCTCGAGCACCGTCGCGAGGTGCATCGCCGTGGGGAACGTGTCGTTCGACGACTGGCCCAGGTTCACGTCGTCGTTCGGATGGATTGGGTGCTTCGAACCGAGCGTCCCACCGACGAGCTGGATCGCCCGGTTGCTGATCACCTCGTTCACGTTCATGTTCGACTGCGTGCCGGAGCCGGTCTGCCAGACGTAGAGAGGGAACTCGCCGTCGAGCTTTCCCGCGATGATCTCGTCGCAGACCCGCGCGATCAGGTCGGCCTTCCAGCGGGGTAAGCCGCCGGACGCTCCGTTGACGAGCGCCGCCGCCTTCTTCACGTAGCCGTAGGCGCGATACACCTCGACCGGCATCCGGTCGTTCCCGATCGAGAAGTGGATCAACGAGCGCTCGGTCTGCGCCCCCCAGTAGTGCTCGGCGGGAACCTCGATCTCGCCCATCGAGTCGCTCTCCTTCCGGCGACCGGACGCCCCGGTCCCGATCGGCACGTCCCGAACGGCGGGGGGGGCGTCGGGCGTCGGGACGGTGGTCATACCGGCGGACTCCTCCCGTGGGTGCGAGCGTCCATCGTTCCGGCGCCGGCCGTTTCCTCCTTTCCGTATCGTGGACTTCGCCCCGAGCCCATTGTGCGGATATAATGGGTGGGAAACGAACCGGGTCTCACCGGAGGTCGGGGGCGGCCCGGAGCCCGGCGCCCCCGATAACCGTCGGTGGGCTTCCTCGATATCGGGCTCAAGGCACCGGAGGCGGGCCCGGCGAGTTCTGGGGGGGAGACGGAGGCGGGGTCGCGGGGGGCGCCTTCCCCCGGATCCGCATCAACGCCACGCCGGCCACGATCGCGACCACGACGACGACCACTCCGACGATCGCGTAGGTCAGCAGCGGCGAGCTCGACGAGGAGGGCGAGAGGCTGACCGGGACCGGGGCGGGGGTCGTCCCGCTGACCGTGACGACGCCGGTCGAGTTCGCGTAGCCGGGCGCGCCGCTCGTGTAGGAGTAGCTCCCGTTCGACACGTAGAACTGGATCGTCGACGCACCGTCCGAGTACTTGGTCAGCGACGTGCCCGAGCTGCCGAGCGAGCCGATCAGAATGACCGAGGACGTGGCTCCGGTGAGCGTCACCGACCAGTTCGTGCCGGCGGGCAGGTTGGACTCGGTGAACGTCAGCGCGTACACCTTCGCGTAGGTTGCGGCGATCGCCACGGGCGCGCCGCTCACGGTGACCGTACCGTTGGCCGGGGTCGGTCCGTAACCGGACGTCGCGAGCACGGAGAACGGATAGGTGCCGTTCGGCTCGACGAAGGAGATCGAACTCGACGTGGATGTGTTCGGTGCGCCGGAAAGGCGGACCGTCCAACTCGTACCGGTCGGCAGGCCCGACTCCGTGAAGTGCACGGCGTAGCCCGCCGGACCCACGTAGGTGAAGACGAGGGCCTGATCGACCGCGGCGCCGGTCACATTGATCGTCCCCGAGGACGGATCCGAGGTATAGCCCGAGATCGTCCCGACGCGGAACGGGTAGGTGCCGTTCGGCTCGGTCCAGCGGATCGATCCCGCGGTCGTCGACCGGGTGACCCCGTCGAACGAGACCGACCAGTTCGTCCCCAGCGCGAGCCCTTCCGCCGACAGCGTGACGTTGAACGTGACCAGTTGGAACGTCACCGCCGGGCTCAGCCCGGCGCCCGAAACGGTGACGGAACCCGAGGGGGCCGCGTAGCTCTTGTCCGTGGTCCCGACCGAGTAGTCGTAGGTTCCGTTCGCAAGGTCGATCGGCAGCGTCGCGTTGGTCGAACTCGCGGGCACGGTACCGGTCACGTTGACCCACCACTCAACGCCCGAGGGGAGGCCGGATTCGGTGAACGTGACCGGGTACGTCGTCGAGCACGAGGAGCAACTCGTCGAGATCGACCCGATGACCGAGATCGCGCCCGACGCATAGTCCGTGACGTAGACGTAGCCGTTCCCGCTGTCGTAGGAAACGGAATTCGGGAGTTCGTCGACGGCGATGGATCCGACGACGGAGTCGTTCGAGCCGGCGACCACGCTCACGTTGTCGGAGAGGTAGTTCGCGGCGTAGAGGTACCCGTTCGCCGCGTCGTAGCCCACGGCATCGGGGTAGAGGTCGACCCCGATAGGGACCGAGCCGACGACCTTGTCCGTCGCGCCGTCGATCACCGAGAGGTTGCCGGAGTCGTAGTTGGCGACGTAGACATCCCCATTCCCGCTGTCGTACGCCGCCGCGTCCGGTCCGGAGCCCACCGGAACGGTCGCGACGACCTCGTCCGTGGCCCCGTCGATCACCGTCACGTTGTCGGAGCCGTAGTCCGCCACGTAGAGGTAGCCGTTCCCCCCGTCGTAGGTCACCGCTTCCGGGCCGGGGCCGACCGGGATCGTCGCGACCGCGGACTCACCGTCGATGACGGTCACGTTCGCGGTGTAGACGTCCGCCACGTAGACGTAACCGTTCCGGCTGTCGAACGCCAGCGCGTCGGGATACGCAGCGGTCGGGACGGACGCGACCACCGCGTCCGTCGCTCCGTCGATCACGGAGACCGTGGTCGAGTCGTAGTCGGCGACGTAGACGTAGCCGTTCTGGCTGTCGTAGGCGACCGCGTCCGGGGCCCCTCCGACGGGGATCCAACCGACGAAGGCCCCGGTCGCCGTGTCGACCACGCCCACGTCGTCGAGCGGCTCGTAGGGGCCGCCGTTCGCCACGTAGAGATACCCGTTTCCCGCATCGTACGCGGACGCGACGGGGTACGCGCCGAACGGGATCGAGACGAGGAAGCCCTCGGTCGTACCGTCGAACGCCGTGAGGTTGTCCGAGAACTCGTTCGCGACGTAGACGGCTCCGCTCCCCCCGTCAATCGCGATCCCGTCAGGGAAGCTTCCGACCGAAACCGAACCCACGACCTCGTCGCTCGACCCATTGATGATCGTCACGTTGTCGGAGTACGAGTTCGCCGCGTAGACGTTCCCGTTCGCGCTATCGTAGGCGATCGCGTCCGGATGGGAGCCGACCGGGATCGACGCGATCACCGATTGGTTCCCGCCGCTGATCACGGAGACGTTGCCGGGGACGTAGTCGTTCGCCACGTAGATGTTCCCGTTCCCGGCGTCGTAGGCTACGGCCCCGGGGCTGTAGCCCACCGCGACCGAGTCGAGGATCGAGTTGTTCGCCCCATCGATCACGGAGACGTTATCGGAGCCCTGGTTGGCGACGTATACGTTGCCCGTGGTCACGTCGTACGCTACGCCGGCCGGGTAATCGCCGACGTCGATCGACGTCACGACCGAGTCGTTGGCGCCGTTGATCACCGTCACGTTGTTGGAGGCCTGGTTCGCGACGTACAGGTCGCCGTTCGCGCTGTCGAACGCCACCCCGTCGGGGAACGAACCGACCGGGATCGCCGCCTGGACCGAGTTGCTCGTGCCGTCGATCGGTATCAATTCGGCGGATTCGTAATCGGCGACGTACACCACCCCGTTCGCCCCGTCGTACGCCTCGGCGTCGGGATACGCCCCGATGGGGATCCACTCGAGGATGGAGCTCGTCGATCCGCTGATCACCGCCACGCTGTCCGAAAGCTCACCGGAAACGTACAGGTTCCCGTTGGCGGGGTCGTAGACCGTGGCGCTCGGATCGAGTCCGTTGGCGGACAAGAAGTTGCCCGGCACCACGCTGCCGTTGGAGAGGACGAGCGTGTCCAGGACCGAGCCGATCGGGGTCCCACTGGGGTCGCCCGACGCCCCGGACCGGTCGAAGGGTGGACGGATCGGTGTGCGTTCGGGCGAGCTCGGGAACGACCCACCGGCAGACCGAGGCAACGGGGATCTCCCCAACAGCCGACTCCCGATCGCAGCGGCCGCGTTCGCGATCGCGGCTCCTCCCGGCTCGGACCCTCGGGAGGCCCCCCGCACCGCGTTCGCGAGGTTCTCCGGCTCAAGCCCGAGGGAGAGGGACGAGGCACCCAGAAGGACGGTGATTGCTAGGACGCAGAGCGACCATCTGCCCACGCCGACGGGCGCCCGGTGCTGCCGCGTCACGTGCGGGCGTGCACTCGGGCCTCGGTAGTTCTACCTTTCGGCGTCGCTTCCCGGGCCGCGCCGGCTGTTTTCGGCGTACGTCACGGATCGGCCGGTGAAGCGAAACGTCGGACTCCCTCGATGGACGGAATGAAGTAGTAAGCCCCGGTGAGCGGGCGTGTATAGTTGGTGAGGGCGTCGCGGACGCCATCGCCGACCCCCGCCATGCTGTCCAGCATCTTCGCCAAGGGACCCTGTTCCGCGCAGAACCCGACGAACATCGTCCCGTGATCCGTCGCGCTGCCGTAGGGGACGTTCCGCCGGAACACGTTGCCGAATACGTCCTGGTCCGTCTTGCCGGCATGCGAGTCGGCGGGCTTCGGGTCCATCTCGATGCTCTCCGCCTTCGTCCGGCCGATGACCCTTTCCTGCGCGGCCACCGACAATGCCTCCCAGCGGGCCGTATCGTGCTGCCACTTCTGGAGGAGGAGGATGCTCCCCCCGGCGCCCGCGCGACCTTCCGGGATGATGGCCACGCCGTGCGCCTCGGGGAGGGTGGGGTTCTCCGTCCCGTCGATGAACCCGGTCAGGTCTCGGTCCTGCCGGTACGGCCAGCCTTGGGTCTCGGTGGCCACCGAGGCGACCGCGGCGAGACCCCGGATCGCCAGACGGCTCTCGTCAAAGACGACGTCGGGAGCGCCGCCGGAAAACCAGAGTACGGCATCGTGCTGCGTCGCCGGCATCACGTAGCCATCGGCTCCGACGAGATCCTGGTTGAACCCGAGGAGGTCCGGGGGCACGTCCTTGGGTCGCAATTTTCGCCATAATTCCGGACGGAAGCCCGAGACGAGGTTGACGCCCGCCATCGTCGTCCTCGGTTCCCGCAGGTTCGCAATGGCTTGGGCGAGCGATCGGGGCGGTGCTCTCGGCAACCGGTCGAGCTCGAGGTAGACCTGCGAATTCGTGCCCACGGCGAAGATCCCGTGCTGGGCCGTGTGCATCGCGATCGGGTTCACCGCGGTGTGCCAGATAGCCTAGCGGTCGGGAAGGGGGCCCGCCCCTGCGAAGACGGCCCCTACATCCTGGGGGATAGGCGGCGGATCCGCATCTCCTCGTTCATCGACCACCGGGACTCCTTGGCGTCGAGTCGCTCTCCCCGCCACCGGAAGTCGTTCGGTCGAATCTCCGAGAAGATCCAGCGGATCGGAGTGCCGTCACCGTCCCGTCCGTCCAGGACGATCTCGTCGCCGACCAGCCGCCCCACGAATTGACGTACGGCGGACTGGTCCGGGGAGATCCAGACGCTGTGCCACGCGCCGATCGACGGGTCGTAGAACCGTACGGTCGTTCCGCCCGGGACCATCCGCTGCTCCTCCTCGTCGTAGCCCATCCAGATGTCCTGGACCGCCCGCCCTTCGAGGATCCAGCGCCAGTGGATCTCGCCACGCGAGATGGACCAGCGACCGTCGTCCTGGAGATTTCGGGACTCAACGATCTCCCAATCCCCGACGAACTGACCGAAGAGCTGGAGCTGCTCCCGGTGGTCCGACGCTGGCCCCTCTGCCGCGAGCCCCGGTAGGTCCCATACCTCGACCCGAGGCGCGTCCCTCCCCTCGGGCGTCGCGTTCGTCACGCGAAGACCTCGATCCAAATCCCGTTCGGGTCCTCGACGTACGCCCAACGGCTCGAGGCGGTCTTCATCTCGAGCGGGACCGGGATGCCCCGTCGCCTGGCCTCCCGTAGGAACGCGTCGAGGTCCTCGACCTGGAACGCGAGGTGGTCGAGCGACTCCCCGACCGCGTACTTCGTATCGAAGCGACTGCCCTTCCCGTAATGGTTGAGTTCGAGGGTCGGTCCATCATCCTCGGAAACGAGGGAGACCGCCTCCCCGTTCGTCTCGGCGATCTTCGTTCGGCCCGTTTCGTGCATCCCGAGGACGTTCGAGTAGAATTCGATCGATTCGGCGAGGTCCATCACGCGAATCCCGGTATAGGTGAGCTTGGCCTTCATGGGGCATCCTCGTCCGGGGATCCCCGCGGGCGGCATAGGCTTTGGACCGACACGTGACGGCCCACGGCTCACTGGGCGTAGTCGCTCGAGGTGCGCATTCGCAGGTACGGACCGACCGCCTGCATCACCTTGTTCTGGCCCTTGCGCAGGTGGTCGACGAAGCTCGTGCGAGGCGTCCCGAGCTGGCGAGCGATCTCGACCGAGGTCGCGACCCGAGGGAAACTATAGTAGCCGTGGTCGAGCGCGATCACGAGCGCCCGGGCCTGACGGTCCGTGAGCGCGCTCAAGAGCGCCCCGGTCGAGACCATCAGCCGCTCGTGGATCGCTCCCTCGGGGATGCTGCGCCGGGCGACGAGCTCCACCCGGGCGTGCCGGCCCAGGTCCCGTACGAGCTGCCGCACGTCCCGGTCGGCGAACCCGACGAGGCGGTACCACTCCCAACCCTTCGTGTACACCATCGGCTGGAGATTGAGGCAGTTCCGTCGTTCGATCGTCGGGAGCGTCGGAGGCGGCAGCGCGTCGCACGCGCAGTGCTGGAGCACGAGCCGAACGTGCGCGCCCACGTCGGTCGTGCGGATCGCCTTACCCCCCGCCCTGGCCAGCATCTGACGGACCTCGACCCGCACCTGCCGGTCGCGGACGTCGATCCCGGAGATCTCGAGGACATCGCGGCTCCAGTTGCACCAGTGGGAGACCACGACCCCCGGGTGCTCCTGGGAGAACTTGCTGTACGGGCAGTCGTGCTGTAGTTTGAGGTCGACCTCGTAGTAGGTCATCCGTTCGTGAGGGCGGCGCCGGGCCATAACGGAACACCCGTCCCATGACGGTCCCCCGGCGAGCGCGACGTTTATCGGGCTCCCCGCCTCGACCCGACCCGAGGACGGACATGTTCTGCGGAATGGCGACGACCCCGGTGAAACCGGGGCGCGAAGAGGATCTCATCGCCGCGGCTCGGGACCACGCAGAGGCCCTCCGGGCTCAGCCGGGGTGCCTCGCGACGTACGTCCTGCTCGAGCGAGGCGCCGCGCGGCAGGTCTCGATCTCGGTGTTCGAATCCGAGGAAGCGTTCCAGCGGGCCGTGGAAGCGACCCGTCCGGTGATCGCAAAGCATCGCATCGATCAGATGTGGGCCTCGCCGTCGAGTTTCGCGTTCTTCGACGTCCGCTGAGGGCCGACGGGCGGCGCTCGCCTGCGGGCCCGGGCGAGACCACGGAGTTCATACCTTCCGTGATAAACCGCGTTCCCCCTTCAATCGGGCAGGATGGCCGGCGATGTCGCGGGCCCGGGGTCGTTCTCCGGGCCTCTCCCGCTGCGCAGCCGCTCCGCTTCCGCCGACCGGCGGCCGCCCGTCGACCGGCTCCGCCTCGCTACGTTCGAACGGACGCTCTGGCAGATCGGGATCTCGGACCTCGAGGCGACCGTCGGGGAGATGACCACCGACCGGCTTCACGCCTGGTTCGAGGACGACCCGGGCCTCCTGGAGATCGCCGTCCTCCGAACGTGCCAGCGGGTGCTCCTGCTCGGCGTCTTCGACGCTCCGGACGGGGCGGACCGATGGGCCGGGCGACTCTCCACCGCCGGAACCTGGACCGTCCGGACCGACGAAGAAGCGATCCGTCATCTCTACGGCATCGCCGCGGGCCTCGAGTCCCGGGCGCCCGGAGAACGCGAGGTACGGGATCAGGTGCGAGCTGCCGCCCAGGGCGTTCGCAGTCGCTACCCGCGTCCGGTGCTCGCGAATCTCCTACGGCGGGCCGCTTCAGCGCCCGAGCGACTTCCACCGAGTCCGGAAGGCTCGGTGGCCGATCTGGCCGCCGAATGGTTGCGGCCCCGGCTCGCGGGCCGACGTGCGCGGGTCCTCGTGATCGGCGCCGGCACCGTCGGTCGGAAGGCAGCGGAGGGACTCGCCGGGGAGTCGGACGTCACGATCCTCTACCGGACCCGGCCGCCGGATCCGGCCTGGACCGCCCGCTGGAACGTCCGGGTGCGACCGGCGCCCGAGATGATCGCGGCCCTCCGGACGGCCGACGCCGTCGTGGCGGCCGCGAAGACCCTGGGTCGGGTCCTGGGACCGTCCGATCTGCCGGGACCTGGGGAGGCCGGGCCCCGGTGGTTCGTCGATCTCGGACTTCCGAGGAACATCGACCCGGACGTCGGGCTGCGCTCCGGCGTGCAACTCGTGGATCTGACGGGGCTTCCGCGAGGCCGGGTCGCGCCCGAACGGCTCGCCGTGGTGCGTCAGACGGTCCGTGCCGCGGCCGACGAGGGGATCCGAGAATTCGCGGGCGCGTCGATCGAGCCGTGGGTGACGGAGCTCCGGGTCTGGGCCGAGTCGGTCCGAGCGGAGGAATGGGAGCGCGCCGTGGCCTACGCCCGCGACCTCCCCGAACCCGCGCGGATCGCCTTCGAGCGCCTGTCGGAACGCCTCGTCCGCCGCCTGCTCGCCGGCCCGTCCGCGGAGCTGCGGGGCCTTCCGCCGGAACCGACCATGGACCTCCTCCGGCGCAGGGTCGTCGACATGTTCCTGACGGCCGATCCGCGTCCGTGACCGGGCGCTTCCGCATCGGAACCCGGGCGAGCCCGCTCGCGCTCGCCCAGACCGACCTCGTGGTGCGGGGGCTCCATCGCGCCGACCCGGAACTGGGGATCCAGGTCGTGCCGGTGCGGACCTCGGGGGACCGAACGCGTCGGGTGACCGGAACGCTCGACTTCACGGACGAGATCACTCGTCGGCTCGAGCAGGGCACGCTCGATGCGGGCGTCCACAGCGCGAAGGACCTGCCGGCAGCGCCGGATCGGGCGACAAAGATCCGCGCGTACCTGCCGCGGGCCGATCCGCGCGACTGCCTCGTACTGCGCGTGCCGGGCCGCCTGAAGAGCCTGCCCCGGGGCGCCCGGATTGGCTCGAGCAGCCTCCGCCGACGCGCCCAACTCCTGGCCGTCCGGCCCGACGCGGAGGTCGTTCCGATCCGGGGGAACATCGGGACGCGCCTCGAATCACTCCGCACCGGCGGTCTCGACGGCATCGTGCTCGCGGCCGCCGGACTTCGTCGGCTCGGCCTTTCCGACCGCGTCAGCGAGTACTGGCCCGCGTCCGTCTGGCTCCCCGCTCCGGGACAGGGCGCGATCGCGATCGAGGCCCGCGTGGGGGATCGATCCGCCGATCGCGTGCTCCGCGCGATCGACCACCGCCCGACCCGGCTCGCCGTCGAGGCCGAGCGGGCGGTCGTCCGCACGCTCGGGGGCGACTGCGAACTCCCGTTGGGAGCGTTCGCACGGATCCGGGGAGGAGCCGTCGATCTGCGGGCCGCGCTCTTCTCCTCGGACGGACGCGTGCGCTTCTCCTCGGGGGCGACCGACACCCCCGACCGGGCGATCCAGGTCGGCGTGAAGGTGGGCCGATCGATCCGCGCTCTCGGAGACCCGGAACGTTTGCAACCGATCGGCGGACCGCGCGGCCGATGACCGCACGCACGACCCCGGGCCTGCTCGTGGCCTGTCGGGCGGGTTCGCTCGAACGACTCTCCCGTCGCCTCCGACGTTCGGGTCACCGGGTGGCGCGCGTGGAGGCGATCCGAACCGAAGCGGTTCGGGTCGGACGGCCCTCAGCCTGGCTCCGGCGTTCCCCCCCGGCGGACCTCTGGATCGTGACGAGCCGGGCCGTCGTCGACCCCTTCCTGCGTGAACATCCCCGCTGGCTCTCGGCCCTCGCTCGCGTGCCGAGGGTGATCGCGGTCGGATCGGACACTCGGACCGCGCTCGTCTCCGCGGGGGTACGCCGGGTGGAACCTGCGGCGGGAGGCGGCTCGGCCGCCATGCTCGCGAAGCTCGGCCCCGTCGCCGGCCTCCGAGTGATCTACCTCCGGTCCGACCGGGCCGGCTCGGAGCTCGGCCGGGCGCTCCGACGGCGGGGCGCTCGGGTACGGGAACGAGTGGTCTACCGGCTCCGCGACGCGCGGGTCGGGCGACCGGTGACAAGGGAGCGCCTGCTCGGCGCCAGCCTCTGGGCCGTATCGAGCCCGTCCGCGCTTGCCGGGCTTCGACGGGTTCTGGGCCGGCGGGATTTCGACCGACGCATCGCGCAGGTTCGGTGCTTCGCGATGGGGGAGCGCACCGCGCGGGCGATCCGGCGGGCCGGAGGGCGCCGGGTCGTCGCCGCGCGTCCGAGTACGGAGGAAGGTCTTACAAACCTCCTCGAGAAGGCCCTGAACGATGCTCCCCGCGGCCCCGCGTGAGGTCCCCCGCGTTCTCGGTCGGTCGGCCGATCGACCCCGCCGGCTGCGCTCCCTGGCTTCGCTCCGGGAGCTCGTGGCGGAATCGGCGGTTCGTCGTTCCCAGCTCGTCGCGCCGCTCTTCGTCGCGGACGATCCCGATCGTCCGGGCGCCGCGACCCTCCGACCGCTCCGGCGACGGACCGTCGATGCGACCGCGCGCGAGGCGGCCCGACTCCGCCGTTCCGGCGTTCGCGCCGTCCTCCTCTTCGGGATCCCCGAGCGCAAGGACGCGCAGGGATCCTCGGCCTGGGACCCCCACGGGCCCGTTCCCCGCGCGATCCGGGCGCTCAAGGAGACCGATCCCGCCCTGACGGTCATCGCCGACGTCTGCCTGTGCGAGTACACCGATCACGGCCACTGCGGCGTCCTGCGCGGCGCGCGGATCGACAACGACCGGACGTTGCCGCTCCTGGGCCGGACCGCCCGCGCCTACGCGGACGCCGGCGCCGACCTCGTCGCGCCGAGCGCGATGATGGATCACCAGGTCGCGACGATCCGGGAGTCGCTCGACGGGTCCGGACACGAGGACGTGGCGATCCTGGCCTACGCCGCGAAGTTCGCTTCGAGCTTCTACGGCCCGTTCCGCGATGCGGCGGGATCGGCGCCCTCGTTCGGCGACCGGAGGAGCTACCAGCTGGATCCCCGGAATCGGCGGGAGGCGCTCCGGGAGCTCGCGCTCGACGCCGCCGAGGGCGCGGACATCCTGATGGTGAAGCCGGCGCTCCCGTACCTCGACGTGATCGCGGCGGCGCGCGAGCGGTTCGACCTCCCGATCGCGGCGTACCAGGTGAGCGGGGAGTACGCGATGATCAAGGCGGCCGCGGCCCGGGGGTGGCTGGACGAGACCGCCGCCGCGCGGGAGACCCTGGGCGCGATCCAGCGGGCCGGGGCCTCGTTGATCGTCAGCTATTTCGCGGGCGAGCTCGCGGCGGAGCGCCAGGACCGTCCGTGAGCGCTCCCGCCGGGCGCGACGGCGAGGATCCCGAGGGACCCCGGGATTTTGTCCGATACGTGTTTTGGACCTTGCGGCCGGACTGGCGGCGGAAACCGTCCGCCGAACGGGCCGCCGACGTCGCCGACCTCGAACAGCGGATCGCGACGCCCCCGTACGACCTCACGGTGCGCACCTACTCGCTCGTGGGCACGAAATCGGGGGTCCACGGCCTGCTCTGGCTCGTGAGTCCCCGGCTGGAGGCGTTCTCGGAGTTCGAGGGTCGGCTGTGGGGCGGGGGCATGGGGGGCCACCTCGAGTTCCCGTTCGGCTACTTCGGCATGGGCCGACGGTCCGAGTACCTGGGGGCCCACGCGCACGGGGGCCAGGAATCGGGCCTTGTCCGGCCGGGGGGCGGGAAGTACCTGTTCGTGTACCCGTTCGTCAAGAAGCGGGAGTGGTACGGCCTGCCGTTCGAGGAACGGCGACGCATCATGGTCGAGCACTTCCAGATCGGACACCGGTTCCCCGGCGTCACCATCCACACGGGCTACTCCTTCGGCCTCGACGACCCCGAGTTCGTCCTTGCGTTCGAGGGCGACTCGCCGGCGGAGTTCCTCGATCTCGTCCAGGCGCTCCGGCCCACGGTCGCGAGCCGGTTCACGGCGCTCGAGACGCCGATCTTCACCTGCCTCGCGGTCCCGCCGCGCCGCATGATCGAGCTCGCCGCCGGTCTCCCGTGACGCCCGCCGGGGGCGCGGGCCCCCGTTCGCGTCGCGCGTTCCGTCGCGCGTCCCGGTCGCTCGTCGGCGGCGTCGACAGTCCGGTGCGGGCGTTCGGCGCGGTGGGGGGCACCCCGGTCTTCTTCGCCCGGGGCCGGGGCGCGTTCGTGTGGGACCTGGACGGCCGGCGCTACGTCGACCTCGTCGCTTCCTGGGGCGCGATCGTCCTTGGCCACGCGCACCCGGGGATCCAGCGCGCCGTTCGGACGGCAAGCGTACGGGGGCTCTCGTTCGGCGCCCCGTCGCCGCTCGAGCACGAGCTGGCCGAGCGCCTCATCGCCGCCGTACCCTCGATCGAGCGCCTGCGCTTCGTCAATTCGGGCACGGAAGCGGTCATGAGCGCCGTCCGCGCGGCCCGGGGCTTCACGCGGCGCGAGAAGATCGTCAAGTTCGAGGGCGGATACCACGGCCACTCCGACGGCCTCCTCGCGCGCGCGGGCTCCGGGCTGGCGACCGCGGCGGTCGCGGACTCGGCCGGCGTGCCCCGTTCGATCGTCCGCGACACGTTCGTCCTCCCGTACAACGATCTCCCGGCCGTTCGGCGCCTCTTCGAACGTTGGGGGGAGCGCATCGCGGCCGTGGTCGTCGAGCCGGTCGCGGGCAACATGAACGTCGTCCCGCCCGCGCCGGGGTTCCTCTCCGGCCTCAGTCGGCTCTGTCGGGCGTCCGGCGCGCTCCTGATCGCGGACGAGGTGATCACCGGATTCCGACTGCGACGCGGGGTGATCCACACCGAGTACGGCGCGCGCGCCGACCTCGTGACCTTGGGGAAGATCATCGGCGGCGGACTACCCGTGGGGGCGTACGGCGGGCGGCCGGACGTCATGGCGACCGTGGCGCCCGAGGGACCGGTGTACCAGGCGGGTACGCTCGCCGGCAACCCGGTCGCGATGGCCGCCGGATCCGCGGCGCTCGACGCGCTCACCCCGGCGGTGTATCGCCGGCTCGAGCGGACGTCGCGAGCGATCGCCGACAGCTGGACTCGGGAGGCGCGCGACGCCGGGATCGACGACTTCTCGCTCCCGCGCGTCGGCTCGATGCTCGGGGTCTACTTCGGCCCCGCCGCGCCCCGGGACTACCGGGAGGCCCTGCGGGTCGATCGCGCGCGATACGCGGCCTTCTTTCACGCGCTGCTCGAGCACGGGGTCTACCTGCCACCGTCCCCGCTCGAGACGACGTTCGTTACCGCCGCGATCGGGTCGCGCGAGATCGCCGCGATCCAGGGGGCGGGCGCGGCCGGTTTTGCCGCCGTCGCCGGAGGGCCCGGATGAACCGCCGGGACCGGCTCGTGCGGGCGCTGCGGGGCGAGCCGGTCGACGCGATCCCGATCTGGCTGATGCGGCAAGCGGGGCGGCACCTCCCGGGCTACCGGGAGCTGCGGCGCCGCCACGCGATCCTCGAGATCGCGCGGAACCCCGAGCTCGCCGCCCAGGTCACGACCGAACCGCTCGAGCGGTTCGACCTCGACGCCGGGGTCGTCTTCGCCGACATCACGATCCCGTTCTTCGGCCTGGGCGTCGAGTTCACGATCGATCCCGGCATCGGACCCGTGATCGCGTCGCCGGTCCGGGATGCGCCGGGGATCGAGGGACTTCGGGCGTTCGACGCCCGCCGCGACGCCGGGTTCGTTAGCGAGGCGATCCGCCGGTTCCGCGAGCGCCGGCCCGACCGGCCGATCCTCGGCTTTGCCGGCGCGCCGTTCACGCTCGCCAGCTACCTCGTGGAGGGCCGCCCCTCGCGCGACCTCGCGGAGACGCGGCGATTCCTGGCGGCCGAGCCGGCGTTGTTCGGACGCCTCCTCGACCGGCTCACGGAGGCGACGATCGACTACCTCGCGATGCAGGCGCGCGCCGGCGCGGAGGCGTTGCAGCTCTTCGACACGTGGGCCGGCCAGCTCTCCCGCAGAGCCTATGAATCGCTGGTCTTCCCCCGCCTTCGTACGGTGTTCGACGCCGTCGCGCCCCTCGGCATCCCCACGATCTACTTCAGCACGGGATCGGCGCATCTCACCGACCTCGCCGCGACGACCGGGGCGACGGCGCTCGGCGTGGACTGGCGGCTCCCGCTCGGGGCCGTCCGGCGGGCGGCCGGCCCGGGCGTCGCGCTCCAGGGGAACCTGGACCCGAGCGCGCTCTTGACCGACCCCGCGACCGTCCGTCGGATGGCGCGGGAGGTGCTCGACGAGATCCCCGACGGACGGGCGCACGTCTTCAACCTGGGCCACGGGGTGCCGCCCGAGGCGCGGGCCGAGTGCGTGGAGGCGCTCGTCGACTTCGTGCACGAGTACTCGAGCGGGCGGGGGACCGCATGAGCGAGGGCGGGCTCCCCGACGGGACCGGCGTGCTCTTGCTCGGCTACGGGAGCCCCGCGGGCCCCGCGGACCTCCCGGGCTACCTGAGCGAGGTGCTCGGCGGGCGCGCCCCCTCCGCGGAGATGGTCGAGGAGTATCGCCGCCGGTACGAGCTGATCGGCTGGTCGCCGCAGCTCCGCATCATCACCTCGCTGCGGGCGAAGCTCGAATCGCGGCTCGCCCGGGACGGGGGCGCGAGCCCGGTGTTCCTCGGGACGAAGCACTGGTCCCCCCACGCCGCCGACACGATCCCCGAGGCCGCCGCCGCGGGGGTCCGGCGCCTCATCGCGGTCCCGCTCTCCCCGTACGCCTCGCCGTGGATCCTGGCGCCGTACCAGCGCGCGATCGAAGCAGGGCGCCGGCAGGCGAAGTCGCCGATCGATGTCGAGCTGCGCACCGCCTGGCACACGAATCCCCACTGGATCGCCTACTGGACGAAGGCGATCCATCGGGAGCTCGGCCGGGCGCCGACCGGCACCGTCGCGCTCCTGTCGGCGCACAGCCTCCCCGAGCGCCACCGGAAGTCGGGAGACCCGTACCCCGAGATCCTCGCGGAGACCGTGCGGCGGATCGCCGAGGCCGCGACCCCCCCGTTCTGGGACTTCGCCTACCAGAGCGCCGGGAACACGACCGAGCCGTGGCTCGGCCCCGACATCACGGACAAGATGGTCGAGTGGCGCGACAAGGGCCACCCCGAGCAGCTCGTGGCGCCGATCGGCTTCGTCTTCGAGCATCTCGAGGTCCTCTACGATCTGGATCACGTCGTGAAGGCGTACGCGACCGAGCACGGAGTCCGGTACCGCCGCGTGCCGATGCCGAACGACGACGAGGAGATCGTCGAGGCGCTCCGGAGCGTCGTGCTGGGCCCCGCGGGGGGCCCCGGCGGATCCGGCTGAGCGGCCCGACCCGGGATTGACGCCGGCGCCCGCCGGCTCACCGGTCCGGGAGGCCGAGCCGACGTCGCACCGCCGGCACGCGCTCGATCGCGAACGCCTCGACCGCCACCACCCCGGTCATCACGAGGGAGGTCACGGCGAAGGCGTACGGATCGTGGACCAGGTAGGAGAAGATCGTGAGGGCGATCGCGGGGACGTGGGAGAACGGCGAGAACGTGATGAACAACGAGACGAGGACGACGTTCAGCACGAGCGCGAGGAACGTGACCCCGAAGACGAGCTCGAACGCTTCGGTGCTCCCGACGACGACGAGGTAGGACAGCACGATGCCGAGCGGCCGGGTGTACGGGGTATCGGGAGTGAACACCGCGAGGTACGCCGTCGCCGCGAACGCCGGAGCCAAGAGGAGGCCCCGGAGCGCGCTCGTGATCCCGAGAAGGATCAACAGGAAGGCGAGGAAGACGGCGTAGCGGATCCCCTTCTCCCGGTCC
>JASHUJ010000034.1 GCA_030040035.1 Thermoplasmata archaeon | reverse complement strand
CCGACCGGGACCGCGCCCGCCGCCCCCGCCGCCGAACCGGCCCCAGCGGCGAACCCCGCTCCCGCTCCTGCCACCACGGCGGCTGAGCCCGCCCCGGCGGCGCCGGCGAAGCGGACCCGCGTCCGGAAGAAGCCGCCCGCCGCGGATCCCCCGGCGGAGTGACCTCGTCCCGTCCCCCGCGGCCGCCGATCTAGCGTAATCCGTATCCGCTCCCCCGGCCGCCCCGCGTCCGGGGGAGGGAGGAGCCGATGTGGACCCGATTGTCCCGGGAGGCCCAGCGCACGACGTTCGGCCGGGACCCGGCCGCGTACGCGTTCGCCCGACCCGAGTATCCCGAGGCCGTGTTCTCCCTCCTCGAAGAGCGGTGCGGGCTCGGGCCGGGGGCGCGGGTGTTCGAGATCGGGGCCGGGTCCGGGCTCGCCACGCAAGAGCTCCTGCGCCGCGGCGCCGGACCGCTGACCGTCCTCGAACCGGACGTCCGGTTCGCCCGCTACCTCCGACGCGGTCTCCCTCCCACCTCGATACCGATCTCGATCCGGGCCGAGCGGTTCGAAGCGGCGCGGCTCCCGGCTGGAGCGTTCGATCTGGGCGTGTCCGCCACCGCCTTCCACTGGCTCAACGAACGTCGCGCGCTCGCGAAGATCGCCCGCCTCCTGCGACCCGGTGGCTGGTGGGCCGCGTGGTGGACGGTCTTCGGCGAGCCCGGGCATCCGTCCGAGTTCCAGCGCGCGATCGATCCGCTCTTCCGGCGGGTCCCCACGAGTCCGCGCTCGCAGTTGCGCTCGCAACTTCCCCCGCAGCTCGACCGGCCGGCGCGCGTCGCCGCTCTCCGGCGGAACCGAGCGTTCCGACGGGTCTCGAGCCGGCTCGAGCGCGGGCGGGTCCACTACGCGACCCCGCGCCTCGTCGCGCTCTACGCGACGTTCTCGCCGATCGCCCTCCTGCCGGCCCGGCGGCGCCGCGAGTTCCTCGGCGAGCTGGCGCGGATCGCGGACGAGGAGTTCGGGGGTCGCGTTCCGATCGAGATCCTCACGCCGATCTACACGGCCCAGCGGATCTAAGGGTCGGGGCGGGACTCACCGCGCGTCCCATGCGGGACGGCGGGCGACGACGTCGAGACCGATCGGACGGATCGCTCCCGAGGCGATCCGGCGCCGTTCGATCTCGAACAGCGTCTCCGTGAGCGGCGATCGACGCGGTCCGCGCACGGCACCGCCCAGGACGGCGTAGAGGAACGGTCCCCGCTCGATGCGCTGCACGTGGAAGCGGATCTGGAGCATGCGCAGCATCGCGCGCCCCGGGTGCAGGCGCTCCGGGCGCTGGTTCCGGTCCCGCCAGGCGTCGAGCGGCTCCGCGTCCACCGCCGGGAGGGGCCGATAGGGGTGGGCCGGTCCGGCCGCGACGAGCGTGCGCATCGTGTCGAGCCAGAACGCCGCGGTCGGGGCGTCGGCCTCCTCCCACGCGAAGTCGCGCACGAGCAGCCGACCGTTCGGGCGGAGCAGCCCGTGTACCTTCGCGCCCGCGCTCGAGAGCGGTGCCACGTGGTGGAGGCTGAAGACGCAGACGATCGCGTCGAAGGGCCCGCCCCGGAACGAACGGACGTCCGCCCGCACCGCGCGCACGCCGCGGCGTCGGGTCGCCGCGACCGCCGCGCGATCGAGGTCGATCGCCGTCACGTCGTAGCCGCGCCGGGCCAGCCGTTCGGCGACTTCGCCCTGGCCGCAGCCGATCTCGAGGACGGACGCGGGCGCCGGCGGGAGCTCGCGAGCGAGGAACGCGACGGTGCGCTCGAGGAACGGCCGGGGCCGCGTCGGGGCTGGGGGGCCGCGCACGGGACCGCCACGTGCCGCGCGCCGATTACGGTGCCGGCCGACGCGCGGCGGTCGCGCGCGTCCCGGCGGGCGATGACCGCGCATCGAAAGGAACGCGTAAGTTCGCCGGTGCCCCGCTCCCGGGCAATGGATCCGGACGCCGCGTGGACCTCGCCGACCGACCTCGCGGACTACGCCTATTGTCCGCGCTCACACTTCTACCGGCACCACCCGCCGGTCGGGGCGACCCGCGGCGAAGCCGACGGCCGCCGCGCCGCGGGCGAGCGCTACCACGGCCGGGTCCTCTCGGCGGAGCGCCACCGTGCGGAGCGGGGCAGCGCGTACTGGATCGGGCTCCTCGTCGGGGTCCTGCTCGTGCTCGTGGGGATCGCATGGTTCCTCTACTTCTGACCCCGCCGTTCGTCGCCCTGTACGTCGCCTTGGCCGGGGCGCTCGTCGCCGCCTGGGCGCTGCGGGCCCTCGCGCTCCGGCACCGGGAGTCCGCGCTCGGGAGCCTGGTGGCGATCGACGCCGGCCGCCCGATGGTCCTGCGTTCGGAGCGGTATCGGATCCAGGGTCGCCCCGACGCGCTCCGACGGCAGCGCGACGGCCGCTGGGTCCCGGTCGAGACGAAGAGCCGCTCGACCCCCCGGGGGGGCCCCGCGCGCTCGCATATCGTCCAGGTCTGGGCGTACTGCCTCCTGGTCGAGGAGACGACCGGCCGACCGCCGCCGTTCGGCGTTCTCCGCTACTCCGACCGGGACTGGCGCATCCGGTGGGACGACGCGTCGCGCCGGGAGCTCCTCGATCTGCGCGCCGAGCTCGCGCGGCCGTACGACGGGCGGGCCACCCCGTCGCCGGCGCGATGCCGGCATTGCCCGTGGGTCCGGGTCTGTGACGCGCGGGTCCTCGCGGACTGATCAGGGCGCGTCGGACGACCGGCCTCCCGGCCGGTTCGCGACGCGCCGCGGGGGCGTCGTGGGAAGATGGACGGATCGGAGGAGCGCGAGGAACCGCGGATCGGACCGGTACGGGTCGAACGCGGGGGCCTGGTAGTAGTTCCAGAACGTCCGGTCCCCCTCGGAGAGGTCGCGCTCGATGAGGTCGAACGCCTTCTCCCGCTCGCCGAGGATGGCGTAGAGCGTGGCGGCGACGCCCGGTGGGACGTACTCCCGGCCGGCGCCGTCCTCCCACGACCGAAGGAGGCGGCGCGCCTTCTCGGGCTCGCCCAGCCAGGCCAGCAGGAGGGCGTGGATCCCCTGGGTATAGGCGCCGGGCGCGTCGGCGAGGGACTGGGCCACCGTTCGCGCCTCCTCGGTCCGGCCGCCCAGCACGAGCGCGAAGGCGAGCGAACCTTCCACCATCGGGGACGGACCGGACGTGGCGAGCGTCTTGCGACCGAGCTCGATCGCCGCGTCGACCTCCCCCAGCGCCGCGAGGGTCCCCATGAGGTTCGTCCGCGCGTTCACCCACAACGGATCGAGCTCGACCGCCGCCTCGAACTGCTGCCGGGCCTCCTCGTAGCGCAGGAGCGTGCCCAGGAGGAAGCCGTACCAGAAATGGGCGTTCGCGTTGCTCGGGCTGAGCGCGATCGCCCGTTCGAACTCCGACTCGGCCCGGGGCCAGTCGAGGTCGACCTGCAGGGCGAGGTTGCCCCGCGCGGCGTGGGCGTCGGAGGAGTTCGGGGTGAGCTCGAGCGCCCGGTCGACGTGCGCGCGGGCGCTCGGCGCGACGTCGCGGGCGGAGGCCGTGAATCCCAGCTCGCCGATCAGGATGTTCGCGAGATAGGCGTGGGCGGCCGCGAAGCCCGGATCCTCCCGGATCGCGGTCTCGAAGTGCCGCTTCGCTCCCGCGTACGGCTCCGAACCCGCCTCGCGCCGGTGGTACGCCTCGAGCCCCCGGAGGTACGCCTCGTATGCGCTGAGGCTCGCCGTCGGCCGCTCGCCGAGCGCTTCCCGGTCCCGCGTCACCAGCTCCACCCGGAGCGCGCCCGCCGTGCGCTCGGCGACCTCCGCCTGGATCGCGAAGACGTTCTCGAGCCGCCGGTCGTACGTCTGGGCCCACCGGTGCTCCTGGGTGGGCACGTCGATCAGCTGCATCGTGATCCGCAATTGGTCGCCGGCCTTGCGCACGCTCCCCTCGAGGACGGACGTGACGCCGAGCTCCGCGCCGATCTGGCCGACCGACTTCGTGGTCCCCTTGTACTGGTTGACGGAGGTCCGCGCGATGACGCGCAGGCCCCGGATCTGGGAGAGGACGGAGATGAGCTCCTCGGTCAGGCCGTCCGCGAAGTACCCGTCGTTCGGGTCCGGGCTGATGTTGGCGAGCGGCAGCACCGCGAGGCGCGGGGGCCCCGGCCCGGGCGCGGCCGTGCTCGTCGTCGGGCCCGCGAGCGCGACCCGGTACACCTCCATCGGCTCGGCGACGCCCTTGAGCGTGCGCGCCCCGAGCTTCTCGAGCGGGTAGGCGACCTTGTTGCGGACGAGCTCGTACACCTGGGCCGAGAGGCTGATCCCGCCCGGCTCCGCGAGCGGCTCGAGCCGCGACGCGACGTTCACCGCGTCGCCGAGGATGTCGGAACCCCGCCGCTCGACGTCCCCGACGTGGATGCCGATGCGCACCCTCAGCGGCGGCGCCCCGGGGTCGTGCGGGAGGGCGGCCGCCGCCCGCTGGAACGCGACCGCGAACTCGACCGCGTCGAGCGCGTTCCGGAACTCGAGCAGGAGCCCGTCGCCGATCGCCTTGACCTTCCGGCCGCGGTGCGCTTCGAGCAGCGGCCGGATCAGCCGGTCCTGCGCTTCGACCAGGGCCAGGGCGCCCCGCTCGTTCGACTGCGCGAGCGCGGTGTAGCCGACGAGGTCGGTGAACACGATCGCGGCGAGGCGGCGGTGGGCGGCCACGGGGTCGTATCGGCCCCCGGGGAGATTAGCCCTCCCGCTGGCCCGCGCCTTTCTTCCGCGCCCAGAAGAGATCGGTCCGGTACGGGAGCTCGAGGACCGCGCGACCCCGGGTCGCGGGATCCGCGTCGAGCAGCCGTCGCACCCGACGGGCCACGCGTCGCCGCTCCGCGGACGGCAGCGCCGCGATCACGCTCACGGACAGCACCCGGAGCACGAACGTCGCGCGGGGCGCCCGCTGGACATGGCGGAACGAGGCTCGATGGAGCCGGCCGAACGGGCTCCGGGGGGATCGGATCGCACGCTGCCAGCGAGGGTCGCGGGTGGTCGGCGCCGCGTCGGCGCGCCGGGTCCGCTCGTCCGTCCGGTACGCGGCCATGATCTCGGTCAGGCTCCGGGACCATCCCACGGACTCGTCGCGGAAGTTCCAGATCATCGCGACCGACCCCGTCGGCCGGAGGATGCGGGCGATCTCGGGGAGTGCCCGGTCCGGGTCGAACCAGTGGAACGCCTGCGCGGCGACCACCGCGTCGGCGAACCCGTCGGGGAGGGGGATCGCCTCGGCGCGGCCCGGGAGGACCGGGACGTCGGGCACGGTCCGGGCGAAAACGCGGCGCATACCGGGCGTCGGTTCGATCGCGACGCGGGCGGCACCGAGGGGCGCGAGCGATCGGGTGAGCTTCCCCGTGCCGCTCCCGAGCTCGACGACCGTCGTGCCGCGTCGGAGCCCGAGCGCCCGGCCCAGGCGCTCGACCGCCGCGGCCGGATAGTCCGGACGGCCGCGCTCGTACGTGGAGGCGGCGCGATCGAACCCCCGGACGGCCGGGTGGATCTCCGGGACGCTGCGCGGCACGGTGCGTCTCGCCCGGGTTCACGCCCCGGGCAGCGGAGGGGACGGCGGGGTCGGCGGCGTCGGGGCCGCCGCCATCAAGCGCGTGTGGGCCCGGATGACCCCGAGCCCCCGCCCGACCAGGAGGCCCAGGCTCGTCGCGAAGAGCAGGTCCACGACGATGAGCAGGACGAGCGCCAGGACGGAGGGGGGCGGCGGCGGCGGGAGATTGAAGGCGGAGGCGCCGAACACCGCGATCTCGGCGCTCAGCCGGGCGAGGAACAAAACGAGGTACAGCACCGGAACGTGCCAGGGGAGCTTGTAGTACCACTGACCCCCGGCGCGTTGCTCGAAGTGCACGATTCGCTCGACGAACGGCGCCGCGAGCAGGGCGACGACGATCGGGAGGAGGGCATACGGGACGAGCAGCGCGTACGCGGCCGGACCCCAGAGGGTGATCGCGGCATAGATCGTCGCGGAACCGAAGACCGCGAAGATGAGCACGTAGATGCCGGCGAAGACGTACAGTCGCGCGCCGGAATAGGGCGCGCCCGTGAGCTGGGCGTAGGTGCGGCGGACGAGGAAGAGCGCGATGATCGCGACGAGGATGAGCTCGGTCGAGAGCGCGCTGGACGGCCCGGACGACATCGGCCGTCCGAGCCGGGCCCCCTACAAATCGTCCCGGGCGTTCGGGGGCTCCGGACGCGGTCCCGCGAAAAGCTTACCCCTCGCTGGGGTTCGGCGGGCCGATGCCGGAAGGCAACCTCGAACGGACGCTGGTCGTCCTCAAGCCCGACGCGGTGCGACGCGGTCTCGTCGGCGAGATCGTCGCCCGGCTCGAGCGCAAGGGCCTCAAGATCCTCGCCGCGAAGACGCTCCAGGTCGTTCCGGAGCTCGCGCAACGCCACTACGCCGAGCACGAGGGCAAGCCGTTCTATCCCGCGCTGATGCAGCACATCACGAGCGGACCGGCGGTCGCGATCGCGCTCGAGGGCCGCAGCGCGATCGGGGTCGTGCGCCTGCTCACCGGCGCGACGAACCCCCAGACAGCCGCCCCCGGCACGATCCGCGGGGACTACGGGCTCGGGATCACCCCCAACCTCGTCCACGCTTCCGACTCGCCCGAGTCCGCCGCGCGCGAGCTCGCGCTCTACTTCGAGCCCGAGGAGCTCCTCGCCTACTCGCGCGTCGGCGAGGAGTACTTCTAGGCCGATGGGTCCGAGCCTCGGCGCGGCCGCCCGGGCGCTCCGCGCGGGCGGGCTCGTCGTCTACCCGACCGACACCCTCCTCGGTCTCGGCGCGCGGGCGACCGACGACCGGGCGGTCGAGCGGCTCGCCCGCGTGAAGCAGCGCGCCCCCGATCAACCGATCTCGCTGGCCGTGAGCTCGCTCGCCGACGTCGAGGCGTGGACGGATCTCGAGCCGCCGGCGCTCCGGTTCGCGCGCACCCATCTGCCGGGGCCGTTCACGCTCGTGGCTCGCCCGTCCCGGTCCGCCCGGCGATCACTCGCCCCGGCGCTCTTCGGACCCGGCGGCACGCTCGGACTCCGCCTGCCGGATCATCCGGCGGCCCGCGAGCTCGCCCGGCGCGTGGGCCCGATCACCGCGACCTCGGCGAACCTGCACGGTCAGCCTCCGTGCCGCACGATCCGCGAGGCACGTCGGACGTTCGGGGGCGCGGTCGAGGTGTACGTCGCGGCCCCGCCCCGGGGCTCGGGTCGACCGTCGACCCTCGTCGACCTTACCCGCGGGACCCCCCGCGCGATCGAGCGTCGCTGAGAGGGCCGATGGCGCACTACCCTGAGGACCTCGAGCGGTGGCGTCGGGCGGGCGCGATCTCCGATCGCGCCCGCCAACTGGGCGTCCGGCTCACGGTCCCCGGCGCGCGGCGGCGAGAGGTCGCGGACGCGGTCGAGCAGTACATCCGGGAGCAGGGGGCCGCCCCGGCGTTCCCGGTCAACCTCTCGCGGAACCAGGAGGCGGCCCACTACACGCCGTCCCGCGACGACGAAGCGACGTTCGTCGCGGGCGACCTCGTGAAGGTCGACGTGGGGGCCCACCTCGACGGGGCGATCGCCGACACGGCCGAGACCGTCGAGGTCGGCGGGACCCACCGGTACGAGAACCTCGTCCGGGCCGCGCGCGAGGCCCGGGCCGCGGGGATCGCCCGCGTCCGTCCCGGCGTCCGGGTCGACGAGGTGAGCCGCGCGATCGCCGAAGCGATCCGGGCCCGGGGCTTGAAGCCGATCGAGAACCTCACCGGCCATTCGATCGAGCGCTTCCTCCTGCACGCGGGCAAGGCGATCCCGAACGTGCCCGGCATGTCGGACGCGACCCTGGAGGAGGGCGAGGTGATCGCGATCGAGCCGTTCGCCACGAACGGCGCGGGTCGCATCGAGAACGGCCCGTTCGGCAACATCGCCCGGTTCCGCGGGGACCCCGGCCCCGCCGACCCGGCCCTCGCGGCGATGTTCGCTCGGTTCCACACGTTGCCGTTCGCTACGCGCTGGGCGTCCACTCCCGAGGAAGCGGCGGCCCTCCGCCGGGCCCGCCGCGCCCTGCAGACGTACGCGGTGTTCGTCGAGGAGGCGGGCGGCTGGGTCGCCCAGGCCGAGCACACGGTGCTCGTCGGACCCGACCGCGCCGAGGTGCTCACCGGCGCATCGGGGGACTCGGGCTAGCGTCGCGGGTTCTCGATCGCGCTCCGGGCGAGGGTCGCGCCCGCGACGACCGCCTCGAGCTTCGCCCGCGCGACCGGGAGGCTCCGCGTCCGGAGGCCGCAGTCCGGGTTGACCCAGATGCGATGCGGGTCGCCGAGGTAGCCCGACGCCCGGCGGATGCGGTCCGCGACGAGCTCCGGCGCCTCGACCTCGTCGCGGTGGACGTCGACCACGCCGAGCCCGATCTGCCGCGTATCGCCGTACTCGCGCAGGGCCGAGAGGACCTCGTAGCCGTCGTGGCCCGTCGAGTCCCGGTTCGCGAACTCCCACGCCCACTGCCGGCACCGCTTCGCTTCCAGGAGTTCGGGGAGGAGCGCCCGGTAGTCCGAGTAGCAGATGTGCATCGAGAACTCCGCGTCGATCCCCTCGGTCGCCGCGTTGAACCCCTCGACGACGAGGGCCGCCTCGTCCGGGTGGGTCCCGGCCGCGGGCTCGTCGATCTGGATCACGCGACAGCCCCGCTCGACCAGGGCCTGGATCGTCGGGCGGAGGGCGCGGCGAGCGAGATCGACGACGAACTCGCGCTGCGCGGCCCGGCGGGCGGAACGGCCCTTCCAGCCGGGCTGACGGGCGAGATAGTACTCGTTGTACGACCAGTCGGCGAGCGTGTAGGGGCCGGTGATCGGGAGCTTCGGTTCGCCGTGGGCGTGGCGCTTCACGAAGTCGTACTCCTCGAGGTGGTACGGGTGCTCGAGCCGGATCTCGTCGGTGACCGCGGCCTTGAGGTAGTACTTGTTGTCGAACGAGCGCACGTGCCCCTGGAACCGGAAGCCGTGCATCTGCCGGATGGGGTACTCGTACATCTCGATCCGTCGGGCCTCGCCGTCGTAGACGCGGTCCAGTCCGGCGGCCTCGAGGTAGCGCAGGGCGAAGAGCGCGCCCAGATCCCGGACCCCGTCCGCCCCGAGCTCGCGCGCCCGGTCCGCGAGCAGCGCGTCCCGCGCCGACGGGAGGTCCGCGCCGAGCCCCAGCCGGCGGTCCGCCTCGACGAACTCCGCGCGAGCCTTGGCGTCGAGCGGCTCGCCGCGTTGCCCGAGGAGCTGCCAGCGCGGCTTCGCGAGGCTCCCGATCTCCTGCGCCGGGAAGAGCCGGTCGCTCACGCCGGTCCTCCGGCCCCGAGCGCCTGACGGACGGCGGCGAGGACGTGGAGCTTCCGCGTCGCCGGCTCCCACGGCAAGAGATCGAGCGGACCTCCCGGCCCGAGCCAGATCACGGACGGTCGGCGTCGCTCGTTCGCGAGCCGGACGACGCGCGCGACCTCGGCCGGGTCCTCCGCGAGGGTGGTGCGGGGGTCGAGGACCCCGAGGCCGAGGCCGGGCGAGGCGGTGGCGCTCGGAAGCCGCTCCACGTCGGTGTCGGCGAGATCGACCCCGACCGCCGAGACGGGAAGCCGGTCGAGCAACGGGAAGGCGCCGACCGCGTCCGCGCCGTAGGTCCATACGAGGCTCGTGCCGCCGTTGAGCGCCCCGCGGATCGCCTGGTAGCCGGCCACGACCGCCTCCGCCGTCGGTCCCCGGGGCGGGCGGACGACGAGGTACGGGTCCGAGAAGAGGAACGTGCGGTACCCGGCTCCGGTGAGCTCGCGCACCTCGTCGGCGAGGATCCGCCCGATGCGGTGCACGATCGCCTCGTCGGCCTCTCCGGAACGGTTCTCGGCGACCTCCGCGAACGTGTAGGGACCGGGGAAGAGAACGGCCGCGCTCGCGGGTGCGGCGCGCAACGGCGGGGGAAGCCGGGCGACCAGCGCCCCCGGCGTGCGACCCGGTGGCTCGAGGAGGATCGGCTGGCGGAAGAACGTGTTCGTCTCGAGCCAGCGCGTGAGCGGGCCCACCGCCACCCCCTCCCAGGACTCGGCGTACGGTCGGAAGAGATCCTGCCAGCGCAGGTAGCCGGCGGACCGGGTGTCGAAGCCGAGCCGCTGCTCCAGCGCGAGGACCTCCGACTCCGTGGCCCGGAACGACTCTTCGACCGACTCCGTTCCGACGCGGCCCCGGTCGAGGTCGCGGGTCGCGGCGATGAGCGCCTCCGGCCGCGGGAACGGGCCGGTGAGCCCGGTGCGAACGATCATCCCTCAAACCACCCCGAGCGGTGGCCTTAACGGTGGCGCCGCCCGGTCGAGGTGCGAGCCAAGAAAGGGGCTTGCATCACGCGGGAACGCCGCGTCGATCCGATCGAATCGTTAAGAGGGCCGCGTCGGTCAAAAGCCACGTGCAGAAGGCTCGCATGATGGGGGCCGGCTCGCGACGGAACGGCCGCCCGGTGGTCTGGTCCCTTGTAGCCGCGTCCCTCGTTGCGCTGACGATCGCAATCACCCTACTCGCCGGCGCGCCCGCGTCGCTTCCGGCCTCCAATTTTCGGGGCACGGTGGACACCCCTCCCAATTGCACGGTCACGTGTCCGGCCTCTCGGCCCGTCTCCGTGGACCTCCCGCCGTCCGTCGAGGTCACGGTCCGCTGGTTCGACGTGAGCGGAGGAGGGGTCCAGTTCTCGATCTGGGGCCCGTTCGATGGTGCGAGGGTCTGCGACGAGAGCGGAGCGTTCGGCCGATGTCAGTTCCCGTCACCTTACCCGGGGGGCAACTACACGTTCCATGCCGCGGTCCTCGACGCCGAGTCGGGCCAGCAGGTGACCTTCACCGGCTACTACGGCTGACCGGACTAGATGCACGCGAGTTCCGGGGCACGTCGCTCCCGGATCCCGCCCCCCGCCCGCGGGCGATCACTCCGTGAGATTCTCCCGGACGATCGCCTCGAAATCGGCCGGCTTCGGGGGCCAGCCTTCCGTCATGTACGTGAGGAACGCCTCGCGCGAGCCCTGCCGGAGCGCCTCGTTGCTCGCCGTCTCGAAGCCGAGCGTCGAGACGTACCGGTCGGGCAGGGCGTGCCGGGGCCCGTAATGGGCCGGGTACACCTCGGTCTCGGACGGAAGGAGGAGGATCTTCTCGGTCAGGCTCTCCCACAGCCGCTCGGGCGATCCCCCGAGATCGGTCCGTCCGCAACTTCCGAGCAGTAGGGTGTCGCCGGTGAAGATGCGGTCGCGGACCCGGAGCGTGAGGTGGTCGAGCGTGTGCCCGGGCGTCTCGAGGACGGTGACCTCCTCCCGGCCGAAGCGGACAGAGTCCCCCTCGCGGAGCCGCTCGTGCGGGTACTGGGCGGGCGATCGGCGGCTCACGAAGATCGGGGCGTCCGTGAGGGCGTGCAGCGCGGCGTGGCCCGCGAGATGGTCGGCATGGGTGTGGGTCTCGACGATCGCGGCGAGCCGCCACCCCCCCTCGGCGAGGAGGGACCGGTACGGCCCGATGTCGCGTCCCGGGTCGACGATGACGCCGATCCGCTCGTCGACGTCGCCCACGAAGTAGGCGAGGCATCCCGAGTCCGGCCGCGGCATCTGGCGGAGGAAGAGCCGGCTCGCGGGATCGTCGACGGGGTAGCGCGCGATGTCCGGGTCCGCGACGCGGGCGTACTCCTCGATCCCGCCCTCGAGCGCGGCCGCGCGCTCGAACCCCTGCTGGCGCAGGAAGTCGACGGCCCGTCGGGCCTGGAAGCCGAGGTGGTCGTAGGCGACGATCGGTCGGTCGCGGGGGAGCGCGGCGAGCGCGGACTCGATCGTGTCGAGCGGCACCGCGTGGTCGTTCGGGAGGTGCGCGAGGCGATGCTCGGCGGCCGGTCGCACGTCGAGCAGGAACGGCGGATCCGCGGACTCGATGAGGCGCTTGAGCTCGCGCGGCGCGATGAGCGGCACCGAGCCGGCCCGCGGGGCGTGGAAGTACGGGTGCGGGAGATCCGGGGCCGGCGTGGACATCGACGAGAGCCCAAGGTCCCCCGGGGCGTATTTACTCATCCGATGCGCGCCGAATTCGGCCGGACGTCGCGGGCCCCGACCGAATCTACGGCAATTGCCGAAGGAGGGAAACGACTCCAGCAAAGCGTTAATACCGCCGGCCTCGGTCTCTCGACCTCCATGGCCGAGAGCGCCGCATCGCCGCTCGCCGCGGGCCGCTCCGGGCGTCGGGCGGTCCGCTCGAAGCGCGAGGTCGCCGAGAAGGAAGAGGAGGAGACCGCCGCGCTCGGCCGGCGCTCCGTCGAGCTGTCCCGCTTCTATCAGGGGAAGATCGAGACCGTGCCCAAGGTCCCCGTCCGCTCGCTCGCGGATTTCTCCTTGTGGTACACGCCGGGGGTCGCCGCCGTCTCGCGGACGATCGAGGCGGACCGGGACCAGTCGTTCGAGCTGACGGGGCGCTGGAACACGATCGCGATCGTCACCGACGGCTCGCGCGTGCTGGGCCTCGGCGACATCGGCCCTGAGGCCGCGCTGCCGGTGATGGAAGGGAAGGCGCTCCTGTTCAAGTACCTCGGCGGCGTCGACGCGGTCCCGGTCCCGATCCGGGTGAAATCGCCCGATCAGTTCATGGCGACGGTCGAGGCGATCGCCCCGGCCTTCGGCGGGATCAACCTCGAGGACATCGCCTCCCCGAAGTGCTTCGGCATCCTGGAGGAGCTCACCCAGCGCCTCGCCGTCCCGGTCTGGCACGACGACCAGCTCGGGACCGCGGCCGCGACCGTGGCCGGGCTGCTCAACGCCCTCGAACTCACGCACCGCTCGATCCGCGAGGTCCGGACCGTCCTCCTCGGCGCCGGCGCCGCGAACCTCGTCACCGCCCGCCTCCTCCTCACGCTCGGCCACGATCCCCGCCGGCTCACGCTCGTCGATCAGCGCGGGATCCTCCAGGCCGAGCGCTCGGACGTCGACGAGCTCATGTTGCGCAACCCGTGGAAGTACCGCCTCGCCCTCCAGACGAACGGCGGCGGCCGGGCGGGGGACCTCGCGGACGCCGTGCGGGAAGCGGACGTGCTCCTCGCCGCGTCGACGCCGAAACCGGACACGATCCGCCCGGAGCACATCCGCGCGATGGCCCCGGGCCCGATCGTCTTCGCGCTCGCGAACCCGGTGCCCGAGATCTGGCCCGATGTCGCCCGCGACAGCGGCGCGGCGATCGTCGCGACCGGTCGGAGCGACTTCCCGAACCAGGTCAACAACTCCCTCGTCTTCCCGGCGGTGTTCCGCGGCGTCCTGGACGCGCGGGCCCGCGCGATCCCGGACGAGATCGTCCTCGCGGCGGCGCGCGAGCTCGCCCGGGGCGCGGCGAAGAAGGGCCTGACGCCGCACCATCTCCTCCCGACGATGGAGGAGTCCGACGTCTTCCCCGAGGTCGCCGCCGCGGTCGGGGACGCCGCGGTCCGGCTCGGGATCGCCCGCCGGACCTTGACCCACGAGGAGTTCCTCGCCCGGGCGACCGAGCGGATGGGCCGCTCGGCCCGGCTGGTCCGCGCCCTCCACCGCGCCCACCTCACGCCCCCGATGCCGCGGGGCAGCCCCCGCCCCCGGAGCCCACGATGACCGCATCGAACGAAACGAACCCCCCGGTGAGCCCCGCCCCGAGCGAGAGCCCGAGCGTACCGATCCACCTGCGCCCCGCGCGCCCCGCGGACATCCCGGCGCTGGTCCCGCTCCTCCTCCGGCTGAAGCGCCTCAACGAGGAGTTCGATCCGCTCCTCAAGGTGCGCGACGACGCCGACGAGCAGGCGCACGCCGTCCTCGCGGCGAACCTCGCCGACCCGAAGTCGGTCGTCCTCGCGGCCGAGGGGATCGGCGCGGACCGGGACAAGGTCGTCGGGGTCGTGCGGGCGGTCGTGCGCGAACGACCATTCTACGTGCCCGAGCACGAGGGCGTCATCCTCGACATCTACCTCCTGCCCCTGTACCGGCGGCGCGGGGTCGGCGAGTATCTCCTCCGGGAGGTCTCGACCGCGCTCAAGGCGAAGGGCGCGGGGGTCGTCACGGCGGAGTTCCCGGCCCAGAACGAAATCGCGAGCCGGTTCTACGCGAAGCGCGGGTTCCGCCCGATCACGTCGATCCACGCCCGGTCGCTCTAGCGGAGCCGTTCCCCCCCGATCCGCGCGCCCGCCGCTCCCGTCGCCTCGCACACCTTATCCGAGAGCGCCGTTGCTCGGACGGCATGGCGAAACCGGGGGCGTCCGCGGTGGCCGGCGCGCCGAAGTTCCTGCGGCGGGGCAAGGTCAAGGAGGTCTTCGAGATCTCGCCGACCGAGCTCGAGTTCCGGTTCACCGACGACATCTCGGTCTTCGACAAGCACATCCCGAGCGAGATCCCGCACAAGGGCGAGACGCTCGCCCGGACCGCGGCCCACTGGTTCGGGGTCTGCGCTCGCCTCGGCGTCCCGCACCACTTCCTCGGCCTCGCCGGTCCGACCGCGATGCGCGTGAAGCGCGTCCAGGTCGTCCCCGAGCCGAAGACGCTCGGCCCCCGGCCGCGCAACTACCTCGTGCCGCTCGAGCTGATCGTCCGCTACTACCTCGCCGGTTCGATGTGGGACCGGGTCCAGAGCGGGAAGGTGAGCCCCCGCGACCTCGGCTTCCCGGCGGGGAAGACGCTCGCGTACGGCGAGGCGCTCCCCGAGCCGCACTTCGAGGTCACGACCAAGCTCGAGCCGGTCGACCGGCTGCTCACGATCCCCGAGGCGCTCGAGCTCTCGCGGCTCGACGCGCAGCAGCTCGATCAGCTCCGCGAGACGATCCTGAAGGTCGACGCGGCGATGCAGGCCGAGATCGGGCCGCGCGGTCTCCTCCACGTCGACGGGAAGAAGGAGTTCGCGATGGACGCGGACGGGGTCCTCATGGTCGTGGACACCTTCGGGACCGCGGACGAGGACCGGTTCTGGGACCAGGACGCCTACGATCGCGGCCGGCACGTCGACTTCTCGAAGGAGTTCGTGCGCCAGCACTACCGCCAGTCGGGCTACTACGACCAGTTGCAGGCGGCCCGCCAGGCGCACCGGGAGGAGCCGCCGATCCCGCCCTTGCCCCCGCTCCTCGTCGACGAGGTGAGCCGGCTCTACACGACGGTCTTCGAGCGGCTGACCGGCGAGCCGTTCGCTCCGATCGCCCGATCCGCCTGAGCGTCGAGCCGCGCGAGGCGCAGGACGCGCGCGGCTCGGGACCTGGTCGATCGGCCAGTCCCGGCCCCGCCTGCCGATCGGACGTCCCGTCCGCGGTACCGGGGCGTTTTCTCTGCGCGCTCGGCTCCGGCCGGCGCGAGGCATGACCGAGATCCGGTGCCGGCCGGGGACACGGAGCGACCTACCGGCGATCGTGGCGATCTACAACCACTACGTCACCGAGACGGCCGTCACGTTCGAGGTCGAGCCCGT
>JASHUJ010000033.1 GCA_030040035.1 Thermoplasmata archaeon | reverse complement strand
GCTTCGCGGAGATCTTGAAACGGCTTCGTCTCACGCCGTGACCGTCTAATCAGGACGCGGCCCGGTGGGAGAGCGGGTCAGAGGATCCTACCCCCGCGGACGATCGGGGTCCCGTCGACGCTGATGTCCGATCCACCCAGCGAGATCCATGCGCAGAGGTCCGAGCGGTTACTTCCCCCCAGATAGGCGTTCGACCCCACGGACAGCTGGACCGAACCGAGTTCGATCGAGTCCGCATACGGGAGATGTTTGGCCCGCGGGTTCAGACCGACGGAGAGCGAACCGGTCCGGTCCTTCCCCGACGTGGCGGAGGAAAATCGCTTCGCGAACCTGGTTTGACCCTTCTCGAACGAGAAGGAGGATAGCCGGCCGTCCACGAACGTGAACCTCCCGCCCGGGTAGGTCTGCCAGGGGTACCACGTGAGGTCGTAGCTGGGCTCGGTCGCCACGATGCTCCCTTCCGCGGTCTTGCTGTCGAGCGCGACTCGAAACTCCCCCGCGGGAAGATTCGCCAGCATATCGTACCGACCGTAGGCCCGGTCCTTCGGGTGGGGAGTACCGTCATAGGTTCGCGAAGGCCGTCCCGCCAACGCTACCTCGACGTCCGTTCCATTCGGATGAGTGATCCGGACCGTTTTCTTCCCCGTAAGGGCTTGAGCGAGACGCCGACCGTTCTCCGCCATCTCCTTCGGGTCGGCGAGGCACGCTTGAAGCATCCCCTGCCTCCAGCCTCTTTCCCGCAGCCCCCAGTGTCGGACCCGCGTGTCGGTCACGAATCCCACGTCCATCCGCGTGCCGCGCAGTCCGGTCGATCGAGCGGTCCGGTACCATCGGTCGAACCAGCCCGTGGTCTCGTCAAGGCGCTTCTCGGAGACCTTCTCGACCCGAGCCGAGTCGCCGGGGCCCCAGAACATGACGTAGACGTCTGCGGCCTCGAGCGCGGCCCAGTACGGGTCGGAGAGCCTACCGAGCAGTTCGGTCTGCTTGCGTTCCACCGCGCGCCACCATGCCCCGTCATCCTCGTAGGCGAGGAAGGCACGTCCGCCGGCTCGACGGACTTCGTCTACGACCGTCGACGCGATCGGAAGCGTATGGGCCCACGTGTCGACGATGACGTTCTCATCGGGTTGGACACGGAGATAATTCCTGACCACGTTGCGAATCGCCGCACGCTCGAGATCCGATGGGCCCCCGCTCATACGATCAACCCCGGCCTGGACTCGACACGGATGGACGCGGATCTGACTGCGGCGGCAAGGAGGTCTCCATCCGCTTCTAACCCGGGATACGGCCCCGTCCCGCGGAGGCCCCGTCCGGATTGCCTCTCAACCCGATCGTCCGCAACGGGGATGACCGTTCGTGCACGAGCCGTCATGGAGGACCTAGTGCAGCTCCCGCTGTAGCTTGTCGAAGGTCTGTCCCCACCCAAGCGTGAAGCCCTCCACCAAGGCGTCCACGCCGCCCGGGACCGAGGCCACGAAGAGGACCTGCACGACGACCGTCACTCGTGTCTTCCGGGGACCGAGCTCTTCGAGAGTCACCGTTTGCAGCGCCTCGAACGGAGTCTCACCCTCGAGAAGGGCCGTGGCGCTCTTGAACTGGATTCGTTCGGGCTCAACGATCTCCAGAATCGTGCCCGACGTCTTGTGAATCGGCCCTCCGGGCTCCTGGTCATGAATCGTGATCGCGCCCCCGGGCCTCGCGTCCAACTCGAAGAAGACGACGACCGCCCCTTCGGGTGTCCCGAACCACTTCGCCGCCTTTTTTGGATCCGTGAACATCTTGAAGACCGATTCCCGAGGGAAGTCGAAATCTCTCACGATCCGCGCGATCCCCCGCTCCTCGTCCATCGTCCCCTCGCTCCCTGCTTGCCTCATCCTGTATCCTCCTTCAGCGCTCGGTCCAACCGGTCGAGCCGGCGGTTCCAAAGCTCGGTCATGTCGGTCAGCCACGCCTGGACCTGTCTCGTCGATCTCGGATTGAACCGGTAGATCCTTCGCTGGGCCCGCTTCTCCATCTGGATCACGCTCGCCTCCCGAAGCGTTCTCAGGTGCTGGGACACCGCCTGAGGGGTCACGTCGAACTCTTCGCAGATCTCAGATGCGCTGAGCTCACCGCTTCGCGCAAGCATCTCCACTACCTTGCGCCGGTTCGGCTCGGCCAGAGCTTGGAAGGCGTCCACGATAAACTGTAAAGCACGCACTTACTAAAGCGTTTGCTTACCTTAGTCTAGGTCGCCCCGGCGTGATCCGCTTGTCGTCCGACGAATCGACCCGGACGCGTCCCGCACCGAGGTGCAACAAGTGTTGCACCCTCAGCGGCGCGCGATAACCCTAACTCTCGGATCCGGATACCCAGTGCGAGCGTGCTTGAGCCGATGAGGTCCGAATACGAGACGATCGTCGACCTCTATCGCTACAACTCCAACGTTCGAAACCGATATCTCCGGGCGATCTGGAAGCTTCCGCCGCGGAAGCGATACCGAAAGCGAGGTGCATCGTTCCCTTCGCTCGTCGACATCTACATGCACGTCCTGGACGCGTACCGCTGGTGGTTTCTCTCCGTCTACGGTAAGGGAGTCGAATTCGAGGAGTACCCGCTCGGTCAGAAGTATTCGAAGTCCGAGGCGGCGAGAGAGACGCGATCGGTCGACCGGCTAATCTGGAAAGTGGTGAAGGAAGTGGGTCCCAAGGGCCTCGACCGTCGGATCGAGTGGAAAGGCCGGCGACCGTTTCGCACCACGGTCCGGACGATGCTCCTCCACATGGCCGAGGAGGAGCTTCAGCACCGAGGCGAGATGAACGCCCTTCTCTGGCAGATCGACGTCGACCCTCCGGTGACCGGTTTCGGAGAAAACTGAGTTCTGCGAGCGAATCACCGTTCCTCTATTCCGGTGAGGGGGCCGCGAGCTCATCGCGGATGTCGATCGGCCTTCGGTACCCTGAAGAACCCAAACTGAAGAAAGAGGGCAGCCACAAATCAGTCGTTTGGGACCGCGCCGCGCAGCAGCGCACGGCTCCGCAGCGAACCCACGTCGAACATCTTCCTCCAGTGCGTCACTTTGTCAACCAAGCCGACTTCACGGGAATCGTGCCGGCCTCTCTTGGGCCAAACCGAATTCCCGAGCCTAGCCCGACCTCGGCACCGACACCCGAAAGACCCCGATCGGGGCACTCACGTTCTTCAACCGGCACTTGGCCATTTCGGTGATCTCGGCCGGTACTTTGTTCCAAATCTGGTCGTAGACCTGCTGGGAGACGCAGATCCCCCCGGGTTCGGCCATCGGCTCAATGCGAGAGGCGATGTTGACCGCGTCTCCGTAGATGTCGCCGCTCATCGAGACCAGATCGCCGACATGGATCCCGATGCGGAGTTGGATCGGGTCCCGACGATGAATCTGATTGCGCTTGCGAACGGCCCGTTGTACCTCGAGAGCGCAGGCGGTCGCATCCAGGGCGCTTGCGAACTCTAGGAGGAACGCGTCCCCGATCGTCTTGACTTCCCGGCCGCCGTGCCGAGGAAGTACAGCGCGGACGAGCGAGCGGTGCTCCTCGAGCAGCTCGAGCGCCCGAGCTTCGTCCTTCTGGGCGAGAGCCGTGAAGCCGACCATGTCGGTGAATACGATCGCCGCGAGTCTGCGTTCTTTCGGCGGTGGAGTCCTCACGTCTCGGGTGAGACGGACGTCCCGAACACCCCCCGACGCATTCCGGACCTGCAGTCGGATCGTCTCGCCGGGTCCGTGCGCCGAGATCGCCTTCTGAAAGTCGCCGACCATCGCATTGACGGTCTCGGCTCCGCCGACCCGGTGATCGTCGATGGCCACGATCGAGTCCCCTTGGCCGAAGCCGGCGACGACTGCGACACTGTCCGGACGCGGCGGCGTGACGGCGAAGCCTCCCGCCGTGGGGGTGGACTCACCGGTCAGAAGGGGTCTTCGGGCCTCCGCCAAGGTCCCCTGGCCATGGACCCAGCACAAGCAGATGCCGAGCGAACACGATGGGCAGATGCATCGGCAAGGCAGTCCGTCCCGACCCAACTCCCAGACGACCAATTCACAGCCTTTCGTCTCGAGGACCTCCGCCGTATGGGCATACTCCTTGAGGAGTTCCTCGGCCAAGTCCGCTGTGTTGCCCTCCTCGATTGCCCAGCCGCTGTCGAGTTGACGGTGTGCGACGATGTGCAGGACGGAGTAACCGAAGGCAGCCCGGCTCAGGAGACCAAAGAGGCGCTGCAGGGCCGCGGAGGGGCTGAGTAACTGGATGGAACTCTCCTCGGAATCCTGCGACAGGCTCGAAGGCTGTAGACGCTCTGGCTCTTGGACACCCATGCCCATCAATCGGATTCGCAGTGCATGGACGTGGTCCTCGGCCATGCTTCGAATTCGCTCGAGCAGCGCAGAGGTCTCCGGGTGCCCTTGTAACTCGCGTGAGGACGGACCCAGTGCGGCGAGTATCTGCCTCTCCACCTCCAGCATCGCCACGATATGATCTCGCACCTTCGTCTTGTGGGGGTCGTCGAGGGCTCTCGGCTCAGACGAAGATTTTTTCGTGGTCATGGGCCAACTTTCCGGGAAGGGGCGTCATCGCAGTGTCCCTGCTTGAAGGTTTGTAAACGGGTCCCGGCGCGGAGGGACGCTGCACCGTTTCAGCGGTAAGCCACAGCGCGGATGGCACCCGCGCGGCCAGACAAGTCGAGGAGACGACCGACCGCCCCCTCTCCGTTCCCGGAGCCACTATGGCGGTCGATCGTACGTCCAAGCGGCCGTATTGGCCACGTGCCGGAAGCCCATTCGGCGATAGACCGGAAATCCTAGTTGAGTTGCCCATAGGTGAGCGGCGCGGGAACCACGGAGGGTACCTGCGGCAATCACCGCGGCCGTAATCGCCGCACCGACGCCCCGCCCTCTCACCGAAGGAAGTGTGGCGATGCCCCAGATACCGGTGATCCCGGCGAAGGAGTACCCGACCCCGGTCGCAACCGGTTCGCCGTTCAGGAATCCCAGCAACAGGTCCCAGTTCGGCTCGAGCAGAAGAGCAGAACTCAGCCAGAAGGGGGAATCCGGGAGCTCGTTCGCCTTCGCGAATGTCTGTCCGAAAAGTTCCAGAGTGGGCCAATCTACAATTCGACGGCTGACGAAGCCGGGGACTTCTGCCGTCGTTTGTTCCGCACCGGAGTCCAGGATCATCGCGGGCTTGGGTGAGCCCGCAACGAGGCCTGCCTCTCGGCAGGGCGCCTCGAATTCCGCCGCCCGGTGCTGAGGACACGTGAGACCCCACCGTGGGCTGCGGCTCGAAAAGAATCGGATCGCGGTAGCGAGCAAAATCTCGGGCTGAGCTGGCCGCTCTGTGAGCACGACTCCGTTCAGCGTCTCGGTCGGAAGCGGGTCAGCGTGAACGTAGAAGGCATCGAAGTCTTCGAACTCAGCGCCCTGCCTCCAGGAAGCTACTGAGCGCCACGCCGCGCGATTCATCCGGTCGCCCGCCGCGAGGAGCTCGCGCTCCTTGTGCGTGGGCTCGGTCGGGGAGGGCGGCCAGCCGTCGATTTCCATCGACTCTAGCAACGCTGCCGTTAGAATAACACTGACGCGATGGCCGATTCATGCGTCTCGAGACGAGGGCCGATGTCGTCCGATTGCACCGACCAGGGCGGAAGTCGAAGGCGTGGAAGCCTCCGCTGGAAGTGCGAGGGATCTCATTCCACCTCCTTCAATTCGGGGTTCTCCGACACGATAAACTATAGTCGATGTATGTGACCGATGTAAGCGCATGGCGTCGAAGACCGTGGCGCTCGATTCTGAGGCCTACGAACTCTTGAAGCGCCAGAAGCGGGCCGACGAGAGCTTCAGTGATGCCGTGAAGCGCTTGGCCCGCCCACGTCAGCCGATCATCGCGTTTTCGGGGATGTGGAGTGATCTCTCCTCAAAGGAGCGGAAGGAACTGGACCGGACGTACTCGGGCCTGCGGGATGCCGATCGCCGACGGACCGAACGAATTCGGCAAATGTGGGGCGGAAAGTGAGGTGCCTGGACTCCACTTTCTGCATCGATCTCGCCAACGGGGTCCCGCAGGCCCGGGCGAAAGCCGAGGAGCTTACCAGGCTCGGGGAGCGCCTCTCCATCGCGGCTCCAGCCCTGACCGAGTTCTTGGTGGGCGCCTTCCATCAAGGAGGGCGGCGCCTCGCACAGGCCTTGGAGTTGGTTTCCGAACTCGAAGTTCTAGAGATCACTGAACCGATCTCCATCGACGCCGCGCGGATCGGCGGCGAGTGTGCCCGCCGGGGCGAGCCGGTAGGTACGATCGACCTGCTCATCGCGGCCGCAGCGAAGCATCACCATGCCCATCTTCTCAGTAGGGATCGAGACTTCGCCGGGATACCGGGTCTGACTCTAGAGACGTATTGACGGCGTAAGCCGGGCTGCTCGACGAGAGTCCCTCGCGCGACCAGATGTCTCAACTCAGTCGAGACAGCTCTCAGTGGTTTACCGTTTCTCGATTTTGATTAGGCCGAGAAGGGCGTCCCACCCCCGCTCCGGATTCCTGAATTGAAACCGGAAGGCCCCGAGGTGTGCCGGCCCTTACTCAGTTAGGCGGGCCGTTTGGGTGTCATCTGCGGTTGCAAGGGGGTTTGCACGTAGTCGAACGAAGGTGGGAACGAGAATCCCGACGCAATACGGCCCGGGTCATTGCCTCCAGACGGTTAGATATAGCCGGTAGAGGTGGAGAGCACTCGA
>JASHUJ010000032.1 GCA_030040035.1 Thermoplasmata archaeon | reverse complement strand
GCCCACGGCGCAGGGCTCGCCCGGGGCGGGATCGTCTCGATCCCCCGTCCGTTCGCCCGCGGCGCCCACGTCGTCCTCGTCTCGCGCTCGGGGGAGCTGGTCGCGACCGGGGTCGCGCAGCACGACTCGCGCTCGCTCGCCGAGGTGGGCCACGGCTGGGTCGTCGCGCAGACGCGGGTCTTCGTGGACCCGGCGCGCTTCCCACCGCGCTGGCGCTCCCCCCGGGGCGCGGGGAGCCCTCCCTCGAGCCCCGGCGCGCGCTAGCGTTAAGAAGCGACCGATTTCGTCCGGTCGATGAGCGGCCGGTCGACCGCGCCGATCGGGAGCGGCGCCGCCCGTCAGTTCGGACGGCTCGGTCGGTGGATCGTCCGGCATCCGTGGCATCCGATCGTCTTCTGGATCGTTCTGCTCGTGATCGCCGTACCGTTCCTGTCCCGGCTCGGGTCGGTCACCACCAACTCGGAGTCGAGCGCCCCGGCCAACTCCCCGAGCGTGCATGCGAGCGACGAGCTGGCGCGCCTGTTCCCGAACACGACCGGTGGCTCGTCGTCGATCCTCCTGTTCTACGGACCGAACCTGACGGACGGCAATGGCCAGGGCGTCGTGCAGAACGTCACGGGGGCGCTCGACGCCGATCGTTCGCTGACCGACATCGCCTCGATCGCGAGCGTCTACACGACGTACTCCGCGTACCTCGCGGGCCAGGTCCGGCTGGCGGGAGGCGAGCTCGGTCCGATCACGGTCGCGGTCAACGGCTCGGCGGCGGTCCTCTGGGGGCCGCCGACCCTCTACTTCGCCAACTGGCAGCGCCTGGTGGACAACGGTACCCCGCCGTCCCGCGCGAACCCGGAGGCGTACAACACGACTCGGGCAGAGCTCGACAACGCGACGCTCGAGGTCGTCCTCTCCGGGTTCTACCAGTGGTTCGACAACGAGACCGGGTGCGGGGTCACGAACGGGACGCCGCCCGCGACCTGCGCCACCCGGGCGGTATGGAACGGCGTCGGTCCGCTCCTGCCGTCGCTCTTCCCGCCGCCCGCGCAGTCGATCGCGAATGCCACGCTGTTCGGACTCAACATCGAGAACGCGACGAACGCGACGAGCCTCGCCGAGCTCTCGGCCGGGCTGGTGGCGAGCGCGACCGGATTCCCGGTGACGTTCGTGGAGGACGTCCAATCCGCCTTCCCGACGGGCGACGTGCCGCCGACGGCCGCGAGCGCCTGGGCGAATCGCACGGTCGCGGCGTCGACGCTCGGGGCCGAACCCCTCCCCGTCCCGTTCGCGATCGCCTCCCAGTTCGTCGCCGCCGACGGGACGGCGTCCCTGATCACGGTCGCGTTCACGGTCGCGGACTCCTATACGAACGCGACCGGCGGCCAACCGGACTTCGCCGACGTCGCCCGGATCAACGCGCTCGTTCCGCCGGTCCTCCGGGCGCACGACACGTCGCTCACGATCCGATTCCTCCAAACGGGTCCCGCGCCCCTCGACCTGCTCACCAACACGGCCGTGAGCTCGTCGATCGCGCTCGTCCTGCCGCTGACGGTGGGTCTCCTGCTCGGGATCGCGATGCTCTACTTCCGCTCCCCGATCACGCCCCTCGTCACCTTCGCCGGCCTCGGGATCGCGCTCGTGCTCGGGCTCGGAGCGACCGTCCTCATCGGAACCGTGATCGGACCCGTCGACACGACCTCGATCACCCTCGAGGAGGTCTTCGTCCTCGGGGTCGGGACCGACTACTCGATCTTTCTCGCCGCCCGGTACCGGGAGGAGCTGATCGCCGGCAAGTCGTCCGACGAGGCGATCGTCGGCTCGGTCTCCTGGGCCGGTCAGTCGGTCGCGACGAGCGGCTCGACCGTCGTGATCGCGACCCTCGCGCTCGCGCTCAGCGGCGTCGCGCTCCTGAGCCAGTGGGGCGAGGTCCTCTCGGTCGCGATCCTGATCACGGTGCTGCTCTCGCTGACGATGATCCCCGCCTTCCTCAAGCTCATCGGCCCCCGGATCTTCTGGCCCGTGACCGGCGACCGGTTCTCCCGGCATGCCGTGAACGTGCGCGCGCGCACGAAGAACGAGACGACGTACTTCTACCGGGCGGGTCGCGCGACCCAGCGCCACCCGTACGCGGTCATCGGCGCCGTCGTGCTCGTCAGCATCCCCCTGGTCGCGGTCGCCCTCACGGCCCCCTTGTCCTACGACTTCTACCAGCAGCTCCCCACCGATCAGCCGGCGTCCCAAGGGCTCGCCGAGCTCGGGAGCCACTTCGGCAACGGGTTCGCGGTCCCATCGTTCGCGCTCGTCACGTTCCGGGCCCCGCTCCTCGTCGGGAACGCGACGAACGCCACCGAGTTCGCCGACGTCGCCGCGCTCACTTCGCTCGCGAACGGAACAGCGGGGATCGCCTCCGCGGCGACGCTGGTGGGACGTTCGGGGGCGCCGCTCGGGGCCTGGCTCCACCTGTCCGAGCTGCCCGCGACGACCCGCACGAACCTCCTCGGGGTCGCGAGCGGCTACATTGGGACCGATGGGCGCACCGTGCTCATCGATCTCGTGCCCCGCGCGACCGGCCTCTCCGAGACCGCGGTCACCGCCGTCCAGTCGGTCGAGTCGTCGTTCGGCGGGTACGCCGCCCGCCACGGCGAAATCGAGTCCACCGCGTTCGGCGGGGGCGCGCCCTCGATCCACGACATCGCTTCCCAGCTCACGACCGCGACGGACGTGCTCATCGTCGCGGTCGCGGTCGGCCTCATCGTCGTCCTCCTCGCCGTCCTCCGCTCCTGGATCATCGCCCTGCTCGCGGTCGGTACGATCGGGCTGTCGATCACGTGGGCGTGGGCGCTGACGTATCTCATCTTCCAGCAATTGCTCGGCTTTCCGATCTTCTTCTACGTGCGCACGCTCCTCATCATGCTCGTCCTCGGCCTCGGGCTCGACTACACGATCTTCCTGCTCACGCGCGTCCGGGAGGAGCGCCTCCGCGGCCGGCCGGCGGGCGAGTCGGCCGTCGAGGCGGTCGCGCGCACGGGCGGCATCATCACCGCCGCCGCGCTGATCCTGGCCTGTGCCTTCGCGGCGCTGCTCGTGGGCTCGTTCACCCTGATCCGGGCGATCGGCTTCTCGGTCGCCGTCGCGGTCCTGCTCGACGCGATGGTCGTCCGCACGTACCTGGTCCCCGCGATCCTGCGCGTCCTCGGCGAGCGGGCGTGGACCGGGATCCGCCGGATCGCGGCGCGTTCGCCGCCCGAGTCCGGTGCGCCGTAGAACGGCGCGTCACGGAGCGGGGGAGCGGCCCGCCCGGCCCAGGGTCCGCGCGAACTCCCGTACCGGGACGCCGTGGAGGTCGGCGACCGCTCCGGTGGGACGGAATCCGTTGCGCTCGTAGAACCGGACCGCGCGCCGGAGCGGCGGGGCGGTTCTCAGGGTGACCCGGGTCACGCCGGCGGTCTCCATCTCTTCCAGGACCCGGTCGAGCAGCGCCTGGGCGACGCCGCTCCCTTGCCAACGCGGATCGACGGCCATGCCCCGCAGGTGACCGGTGTACGGCTCGCTGGGTGCCCAGCTCAGGGTGCCCCGAACGACGCCGCCCGCGTCGAGAGCGACCCAGATCACCATTTCCGCGAGGCGTTGCCGCGCGGTCTCCGACGTCAGGACTGTGGCCTCGAAGGCGGCGGCCGTGTACTCGGAGCGAAACGGCTCGAAGGCGCCCCGGAGGCACTCCCGGATCGACGGGAGGTCCGACGCCCCCGCCCGACGGAGGCGGTACGACTTCGAGGAGGGCGACACCGGCTTCGTCCGCGCGCGGGGCGCGAGCGTCTCATCGAGTGCCGGCGGAAAGCGGCCTCCACCCCGGATCGGCTCGTTCGACGCCGAAACCCGAACGTCGCTGGACGGCCGGTCAGCGGGGAGATACGTTCCGTGCGCGCTCGAACGCCCTTCGGGGGAGGTTCTCTCAGTCCCTCGTCACTCGGAAGGTCGAGGGCGCGCCCCGAGGCTAAGCGGCGACGAACCGGGCGCGCGCACGGGCGACGTGGGTGTCCGGCGAGCCCTCGACCACTTCGGCGACCGTGCCCTGACCGTCGATGAGGAACGAGACCCGTCGAGCGTGTCCCGTAGGACCGAGGACCCCGTACTTCTTCGCGACCGCCTGCGCGTTGTCGGCGATCAGCGGGAACGGAAGTCCGTACTTCTGGGCGAACGCCTTCTGATCCGGACAGTCATCGGTGCTCACGCCGACGATCTCGACGTCGCGCCCCCGAAACTCCGCGTAGTGGTCCCGGAACCCCTTCGCTTCGATCGTGCATCCCGGAGTGTCGGCCTTCGGGTAGAAGTAGAGGACCACCGGCTTGCCCCGCAACGAAGAGAGCTTGAAGTTCGTCCCATCCTGGTTCGGCGCCTCGAAGTCGGGCGCCATCTCGCCGACCGCGACCATCGAGGCGCCAGGCCGGTACGCCTATTTATCGCTACGAGAGCCGCCGCGGACGTCAGGCGGTGGCGACGGTGACGAGGGTCTCCGTCGATTTGATCCCGGCGATCTTCCGGATCTTGTGGACCACCGTGTCGAGGGCCGCGTTGATGTGCGGCGCCTCGATCTTCACGATCAGGTCGAACGGTCCGGTGACGGCTTGGACCTCCGTCACGCTCGGGACGGCTCGGATCCGTTTGATCACATCGTCGAGGCGACCGACCTCGGTCTCGACCAGGAGGTAGAGGGTTTCCATCGACGGGCGGCCTCCCATCGGACCGAGGGGTCAATAAACTAGCGTCCACCCCCCGCGCGCGGCCCGGACCAACTCGGGCTCCTCCAAATCGTTAAGGGGGGCCAAACGACGCGTACCTCGGTCCATGCTCCTCCGGGTCCGCGACACCCTCTCTGGCCGCACGCGGCCGCTCCGACGTCGACCCGGACAGCCGTTCACGATGTACGTGTGCGGGCCGACGGTCTACGCGCCGGCCCATGTCGGGCATGCGCGGACCTACCTCTACTTCGACGTGATGCGGCGCTCGCTGCGCGCGGAAGGCGTTCCCGTCCAGCACGTCATGAATTTCACCGACTTCGAGGAAAAGATCGATCGCCGCGCGGCGGCCCTCGGGATCTCGTGGCGGACGCTCGCGCGCCGCGAGGAGGCCGGCTTCCTCCGCGACATGGACATGCTCGGGGTCCTGCGCCCGACCCATCGGCCGCGGGCGAGCGACTTCATCCCCCGGATGATCCGGGTCGCCTCCCGGCTCGCGAACTCGGGGTGCATCGAGCGGCACGGGGACGCGTACTACTACTATCCGCCGGACCGTCCCCAGCAGCAGAACTTTCCCGTGAGCACCGAGCTCGCGGAGCACGCGGTCCCCGAACCCGGTCACCCCTTCCCGTCCGACGAGTCGGTCGCCGGAGCCTTCATGGTCTGGCAGCGCCAGGACCCGCCCCTCCCGTCGTGGCCCGGCCCCTGGGGGCGCGGGATGCCCGGTTGGCACCTCGAGTGCTACGCGATGGCCGAACGCTACCTCGGACTCCCGGTCGACCTGCACGGCGGCGGGCTCGATCTCATCTATCCCCACCACCACGCCGAGAACGAGATCGCCTTCGCGTTGAACGGGACCGCGTTCTCCCGGGTCTTCCTCCACACCGCGTTCGTGATGCAGAACGGCGCGAAGATGTCGAAGTCGGTCGGCAACCTGGTCCTTCTACGGGAGGCCCTGACCGAGGGGGGGCCCGGCGGGCTGCGGTGGTACGTGCTGGGTCCCCCGTACGCCCAGCGGCTCACGTGGAACCCGGCGGAGTTCGGCCGCGCGATCCAGGAGCATCGACGCGTCGCCCGCACGTTCGGCGACTGGCTCAACGGCGGTGGATCCGGTCGCTTCGGCGCGAAGGCCGCCCGCGGATTGGCCGAGGGAGTTCGCTCCGATCTCGCCACGAATCTGGGCACGGACCGGGCGATCGCGCGCCTCCGGGCCTTCGCCGACCGGCTCGAGCGGGACCCCTCGGGACGCGTACCGCGCGGAGAGCGGACCGCCGCGCGCGCGGCCCTGGCGACGATCGAGGCCCGGCTCGGGATCCCGCTCGGCTAGCTCGCGGGTCGCTCGACGATCAGGCTGAGGCCGTTCCCTCCGCCCATGCAAAGCGTCGCGAGTCCGCGGTGGCCGTTCGAGCGTACGAGTTCGTGCACGAGGGTCACCACGATCCGGGCCCCGCTCGCCCCGATCGGGTGGCCGAGCGCGACCGCGCCGCCGTGGACATTGAACTGCTCCTCGGTGAACCCGAAGGTCCGCTGGACGGCGATCGACGCGGTCGCGTACGCTTCGTTGTGCTCGACCCGGTCGAAGTCGGCCGGCGTGAGGCCGGTCCGTCGCAGGTGCTCCCGCACCGTCGGGATCGGCGACTC